>NZ_JBHYVB010000067.1:23483-51753 GCF_042750115.1 Streptomyces sp. NPDC059455 | reverse complement strand
CCCCTGACCCATGTCAGGGGAACCGGCCGTCGCGTTGTGCGGTGTCAGACCCCGGCGTAGGAGTGCTTGCCGGTGATGAAGATGTTGACGCCGTAGTAGTTGAACAGGTAGCAGCCGAAGGCGATCAGCGCCAGGTAGGCGGCCTTGCGGCCCTTCCAGCCGGCGGTGGCGCGGGCGTGCAGGTAGCAGGCGTAGGCGACCCAGGTGATGAAGGACCAGACCTCCTTGGGGTCCCAGCCCCAGTAGCGGCCCCAGGCGGCCTCGGCCCAGATCGCGCCCGCGATGATCGTGAAGGTCCACAGCGGGAAGATCGTGGCGTTGATCCGGTACGCGAACTTGTCCAGCGACGCCGCCGACGGCACCCGCTCCAGAACGGACTTGGCGAACCGGCCGAACTGCTTGCCCTCCGGGTTCTCCAGCTGGGCCTCGTAGCGGTCCCGGAAGAGGTAGAGCAGCGTGGCGACGGCCCCGATGTAGAGCGAGGCGCCGGAGACGATCGCGCAGCTGACGTGGATCCACAGCCAGTACGAGTGCAGGGCCGGAACCAACTGGTCGCTCGCGGTGTACAAGACAGAGACAGCGAGACCGAGGTCGAGGAGGACCGTGGTGACGAGAGGCAGCCCGATCCAGCGCACATTCTTCTTCAGCGCCAGCAGCACCAGGTATGTGGCCACCGCGACCATGGCGAAGGTCGTGGAGAACTCGTACATGTTGCCCCACGGCGCCCGCTGCACCGACAGCGCGCGCAAGAGGACACCCGCGGCATGAAAGAGGAAGGCCAGTACGGTCAGGCCCACCGCGATCCGGCCGTACACATCGCCCTGTTCGGTGCCGCCCGCGGCGCCCGGCCCGTCCGGGACGTCACGGCTGCCCGCCGCGGAGCGGGTGACGATCTTCGGCCGGTCCAGGACGGCGGTGCCGCCGCCCTGCCCGCCGACCCGCACGGTCACCTTGGCGCGCTGGGCGGCCTCGGCGTCGGTGGTGATCGCGGCGGCGGTGCGGCCGACGGCGCTGCGGCTGCCGAACACCCACTCGGCGATATGCGCCAGGAAGGCGAGGGTGTAGACCGCCATCGCCGAGTAGATCAGCACGTTGCTGTAATGAGCCAGGTTCTCGTTGACTTCGGCGGCGAGGTTCACGCGCGCGCTCCTTCGGCAGGATCTGCGGGATCTGCGGTGTCGGATGCGGATTCCGAGGCGGAGTCCTCGGTGGAGTCCTCGGTGGAGTCCTTGGCGGAGTCCTCGGTGGAGTTCCGGTCGGGCTCCGGGTCGGGCTCCGCTTCCGGGGCCGGGGGTGCGTCCGTCTGGAGACGGACGGCCAGATCGGCGAGTTCTTCGGGCAGCCTGGCGTACTCACTGCGGCCGAGCCCCGCCATCTCGACCACGGTGGTGCCGTCGTCGCCCGGCACCGCGCGCACCCACACCCGGCGGCGCTGGATGAACAGGGAGGCGGCCAGGCCCACCAGGGCGGCCACGGCACCGATGAGAGCGCCCTGGTCACCCGGCTTATGCGAGATCTGGAAGCCGGCCCATTCCTTGACGCCGTCGAACGACAGCGTTCCGGCGCCGTTCGGCAGCTTCATGGTGTCGCCGACCTTGAGCGCCCGGGCGAACTTGGTCTTGCCGTCGGGCTCCCGGAACTGCTTCATCCGCGACTTGTCCAGCTGGTACACGCTCTGCGGAGTGCCGCCGTCCACGCCGAGGCTGCCGTGGTAGGCGGTCAGGACCAGCGTCGGATTGTCCAGCGCCGGGAAGACGGAGAACATGCCCTGGCTGCGCACCCAGGTCGGCAGGAACTGCCCCTGGAAGCCGATTTGGTCCTTCTTGCCGTTCTTGTCCCGATAGTCCGGAACCTTGATGACCATGCTCTCGGTGAGGTTGGCCCCGTCGATCGGCAGCCCGACCACCGGGCCCTGGTGCACCACATCGCCCTTGCCGTCCCGGATGGTGACGACCGGCGAGTAGCCGTGGTTCAGCAGGAAGACCTTGTAGCCCGCGATCTCCAGCGGCTCGTTCACCTCGATCGAGGTCTTGTGGCTGGCGCCGTCCGCGCCGTCCCAGTAGCTCACATCGGCGCGGAAGGTGCGCGGGGTGCGCATCTGCGGACCGCTGCGTTCGTAGGTCGCGGTGAAGCGGTCCAGCTGGAAGCCGAAGGGGGCGAGATCGTCGCTGTTGAACAGCTGCCCCGTCTTGATGTCGTCGTACTGGGTGAGGCTGTTGGAGAAGCCGCCGCCCTCGGTGATCAGGCTGCTGCCCTCGGTCTTCCACAGCTGCCCGGCGGCGAAGGACACCAGCAGCACGATCAGCGCGCAGTGGAAGAGCAGATTGCCCACCTCGCGCAGATAGCCCTTCTCCGCGGCCACCGCGTCACCCGAGGCCTCGATGCGGAAGCGGCGCCCCTTCATGATCTTCCGGGCGGCCGCCAGCACCTGCTCCGGCTCGGCCTCACTGCGCCAGGTGGTGTACGCGGGAAGCCGGGTCAGCCGGCGGGGCGCGGCCGGCGGGCGGCCGCGCAGCTGGCCGATGAACTGCCAGGTGCGCGGCACGATGCAGCCGATGAGCGAGATGAACAGCAGGAGGTAGATCGCCGAGAACCACACCGAGCTGTAGACGTGGAACAGCTGCAGCTTCTCGTAGATCGGGGTGAGCGTCGAGTGCCGCTTCTGGAAGTCCTGCACCTTGAGCTGGTCGATGCTGGTCTGCGGGACCAGGGAACCGGGGATCGTGGCGAGGGTGAGCAGCAGGAGCAGCAGCAGCGCCACCCGCATCGAGGTCAGCTGCCGCCAGAACCACCGGGCCCAGCCGAGCGGCCCCATCGAGGGGACGTTGATCTCCTCGGCCGGGGCGGTGGACAGCTGCGACCCCGCGGCGCCGAGCTCGCGCTCCTCGGCGGTCGCGCCACCCTCGGGCGGCGCGCCGGCCTCCTTGCCGGCCGCGGTGTCGGTATCGGTGGTGGACATCGATCAGATCCCAACGTTGAAGCCCTGAGCCCAGGTCTGCATGGAGCCCATCATGGTGTCCCAGACACCTGTGAGCAGCAGCACCCCCAGAGCGACGAGCATGCCGCCCCCGGCTCGCATCACCCAGACGTAGTGCCGCTTGACCCATCCGAAGGCACCCAGCGCCCGGCGGTAGGCCACGGCGACCACCACGAACGGCAGCCCGAGCCCCACGCAGTACGCGGCGGTGAGCAGGGCCCCACGCCCCGCACTCGCCTCATTGAACGCCAGGGCGTTGACGGCGGTGAGCGTCGGCCCCAGGCACGGCGTCCAGCCGACGCCGAACAGGGCGCCCAGCACCGGCGCCCCCGCAAGCCCCAGCGTGGGCTTGATGTGGAAGCGGAACTCCCGCTGTCCGAAGCCCCCCAGCACCCCCATGAAGGCGAGGCCCATCACGATCGTGACGACCCCGAGGATCTTGGAGATGGTCTCCTTGTGCTCCTGGAGCGTCCAGCCGAAGTTGCCGAAGAGCGCGCCGCCGGAGACGAAGACCGCGGTGAAGCCGAGCACGAAGAGCGAGGCACCCGCGACCATCCGGCCGCGCTTGGCCTCGGCCAGATCCGTGCCCGTGACCCCTGTGACGTACGACATATAGCCGGGCACCAGAGGCAGCACACAGGGGGAGAAGAAGGAGACCAGTCCGCCGAGCAGGGCGACCGGAAGCGCCAGCAGCAGCGCCCCGGTCAGGACGGTCTGGTTGGGATCGGTCGCGGCGGCCAGCGTGTTCACGAAAGGTCACTTCTCCGCGATCAGCGGAGTGACCATCGTGCGCAGGCGCTCCTCGCTGAGCGGCGTCAGAGCGCGGGCCGCGATCCTGCCCTCCCGGTCCAGCACGATCGTCGAGGGGATGGCCTGCGGATTGAGGCTGCCCTTGGGGAAGCGCAGCATGAGCTTCCCGATCGGGTCGTACAGACTCGGGTAGTCGACGCCGTATTCCTTCTCGAACCTGAGCGCGGGGGCGCGGTTGGAGTCACGGGTGTTGATCCCGATGAACTGCACCCCCTTGGCCTTGGTGTCCTTGGCCACCTTGGCGAGGTTCGACGCCTCGGCCCGGCAGGGGGCGCACCAGGAGCCCCAGACGTTCAGGACCACGATCTTGCCCTTGTAGTCCGCCACGTCCAGCGGCTTGCCCTCCAGGGTCTTGCCCGAGAGCTGGGGCGCGTCCTTACGGTTCTCCTCGGCGACGGTGTCCACGCCGCCCTTGCCCTGAACGAACTTGGTGTCGGCGGAGCCGCCCGAGGTACCACCCCCGCCGCAGGCGGTCAGGGACAGCGCGGCAACCGTGGCCCCGATGGCCAGCACGGTTGTGCGACGACGGGTCGCGAGGCCCCGAGGGGCACGGCAGGCACTCATGTGAAAAGTTTCGCATGGCCCTTTTGGGGATCTTCGCCACCCCCCTCCGGGCACTCCGCCGGGCCCCGCGGGGCCCCGCCCCCGGCTCACCCCCGGCTCACCCCTGGCTCGCCCCGCGCCCACCGGTGCCGTCAGCCGCCGTTCGCGCTCCACGTCTGGCCCACGCCGAGCCCGCTCAGCTCGGCCAGGACCGCGGGGTCCTGTGCGTCCAGCCAGTCGGTGAGCTGCTTGAAGGAGACCAGCCGGACGTCCTTGTGCTTCTCGTCGGCCATATGCTTGAGCGCTTCCTCGACGGCGTCCATATAGATGCCGCCGTTCCACTCCTCGAAGTGGTTTCCGATGAAGAACGGGGCGCGATTGGTCTCATAGGCCCGCTTGAAACCGGCTATGTACGCCTCGGCGGCCTGCTTGCGCCAGCCCGGGTAGTTCGCGGGCGGGGCGTTGGTGGAATTCTTCGACTGGTTCGCCAAGATGTTGTAATCCATCGAGAGCACCTCGAAGGAGTGTCCCGGAAAGGGAATCTGCTGCAGCGGGAAGTCCCAGATGCCCTGCTTCTTCGACGGCCACACCTGGAGTCCGCCGGGCGAACTCGCGTCATAGCGCCAGCCGAGTTCCCGGGCGGTCGGCAGCAAATTGGTCTGGCCCTTCAGACACGGAGTGCGGCCGCCGATGAGCTCCTTGTGGTAGTCGAAGGGCAGCGGATCCACATCGGTGAAGCGCGTATTCGTCTTCCACTCCGTGACGAAGGACATGGCCTGGTCGATCTCGGACTTCCACTGCGCGGACGTCCAGTTCTCCACCGAGCCGCTTCCGGAGCAGAAGTGGCCATTGAAATGGGTGCCGATCTCATGGCCCTCGAGCCATGCCTCGCGCACGTTCCGCAGCGTGGCCTTGATGTGCTCGTCGGTGAGATAGCCGATGTCGGAGGCGCCCACCGGGTTGTTCGGCGGCCGGTAGAGCGACTTCTTCGACTCCGGGAGGCAATAGATACCGGAGAGGAAGAAGGTCATGGTCGCGCCGTGGTCCTCGGCCAGCTTGCGGAACCGCGGGAAGAGACCGTTGCCGACCTCTCCCGCGCCGTCCCACGAGAACACCACGAACTGCGGCGGCTTCTGCCCCCGTTCCAGCCGCTCCGGCTTCGGGGCCTCCTTACGCCGCTCACCGTGCGAAGTGGAGCCGTCACCGATCGGCTTCGCCTGGGTCGTCCTCGCGGGCTTCGGCGTACCGGATCCGGACCCCGAGGAACAGCCGGCGACGGCCAGCGACGCCGCCGCTCCCATACCAAGACCGAGGATCCCCCTCCGGCTGACCTCACGCATAACGTCCTCAATTCGCACTCGCCGTTCTGATTGCCCGGGGTGTCCGGACAACCCTGGAGATGGCGAGGCGAATAGCGAGGTTCCGAAAGAACGCGGTCAATTACACGGCGGACACAATGTCTCCATTAAGTGCCACACCACACGACCCAACGGTCATCCCACGGCCATGCGCCCGTCACGCACATCGCGGGCCGCACACGACGGCCCGCACCCCCGGCCCGGCCGTGGCCGGGCGCACCACTCAGGCGCCGTAGCCCTTGGAGGCCCCCTTCACCGGCTTGGCACCCGCGCGCAGATGGGGCGGAACGAGATCACGGGCCGGTTCGCTGTAGCCCACCGAGACGATCCGGTCGCCGCGGAAGGTGAAGCTGGTGAGGCTGGCCAGCGTGCACTGCCGCCTGCGCGGGTCGTGCCACAGCCGCCGCCGCTCCACGAAGCTGCGCACGATCCAGATCGGCAGCTGATGGCTGACGCATACCGCCTCGTGCCCGCGCGCGGCGTCCCGCGCCCGGCCCAGCGCCGCCATCATCCGCACCACCTGGTCGACATAGGGCTCACCCCAGGACGGGCGGAACGGGTTGGTGAGATGGCGCCAGTTGCCGGGTTTGCGCAGCGCGCCGTCGCCGACACCGAAGGTCTTGCCCTGGAAGACGTTCGCCGCCTCGATCAGCCGCTCGTCCGAGGCCACGTCCAGGCCGTGCGCCTTGGCGATCGGCGCCGCCGTCTCCTGCGCCCGCTCCAGCGGGGAGGCGACCACATAGGTGATGTCACGATCGGCGAGGTGCTCGGCGACCCGGTCGGCCATCTGCCGCCCCAGATCGGAGAGGTGATAGCCGGGCAGCCTGCCGTAGAGCACGCCCTCCGGGTTGTGGACCTCGCCGTGGCGCATCACATGGACGACGGTGATGTCGTTCTCGCTCTGTGTCATGTCATCCATCATTCAGTGGCCTCGGCGGCGGCCCGCGCCGCCCCCGGCAGAGCCGCCGCCACCCGCTCCAGCGCCTTCTCGTCGTGCGTCGTGGAGACGAACCACGACTCGAAGGCGGACGGCGGGAGGTAGACGCCCTGGGACAGCATGGAGTGGAAGAAGGCGGTGAAGCGGAATGCCTCCTGCGCCTTGGCCTTCTCGTAGTCGGTGACCTCGTCGGCGGTGAAGAAGACGGAGAACATGTTGCCCGCGACCTGGACCCGGTGCGCCACGCCTTCCTTGGAGAGCGCCTCCGTCACCATCGCCCGCAGCCGCTCGGAGGCCGCGTCGACCCGTCCGTACGCCGCGTCGTCCAGCAGCCGCAGCTGGGCGACGCCCGCTGCCGTGGCGACCGGGTTCCCGGACAGGGTGCCCGCCTGGTAGACCGGGCCGGCCGGGGCCAGGCGCTCCATGACGTCGGCGCGCCCGCCGAAGGCCGCGGCCGGGAAGCCGCCGCCCATGACCTTGCCGAAGGTCATCAGGTCGGGCTCCACGCCGTCCAGCCCGAACCACCCGGCCCTGGAGACCCGGAAGCCGGTCATGACCTCGTCGGAGATGTAGAGCGCGCCATGGTCGGCGCAGAGCTGCTTGAGGCCCGCGTTGAACCCGGGCAGCGGCGGCACCACGCCCATGTTGCCCGGCGAGGCCTCGGTGATCACACAGGCGATCTCCCCGGGGTGCGCGGCGAAGGCCGCCCGGACCGACTCCAGATCGTTGTACGGCAGCACCACGGTCTCCCCCGCCTGCGCTCCCGTCACCCCCGGAGTGTCCGGCAGCCCGAAGGTCGCCACCCCGGACCCGGCCGCGGCCAGCAGGGCGTCCACATGCCCGTGGTAACAACCGGCGAACTTGATCACCTTTGACCGCCCGGTGAACCCACGGGCCAGCCGGATCGCCGACATCGTCGCCTCGGTGCCGGACGACACCAGGCGCACCTGCTCGACCGGGGCGACCCGCGCCACGATCTCCTCGGCGAGCTCGACCTCGCCCTCCCCCGGCGTGCCGAACGACGTACCGCGGGCGACGGCGGCCTGCACGGCCGCGGTGACCTCGGGGTGGGAATGGCCGAGGATCATCGGTCCCCACGAGCACACGAGGTCCACGTACTCGCGTCCATCGGCGTCGGTGAGGTACGGACCGTCCCCGGACACCATGAACCGGGGCGTACCTCCCACGGCGCGGAACGCCCGCACTGGAGAGTTCACGCCGCCGGGCGTCACGGCGGCCGCGCGATCGAAAAGCGTCTGCGAAACTGGGGCTGCGTACGGATAGCTCACGCACGCCATGTTGTCAGAGGCGGACGTACTCCCGCGGCCCGGCGTTTCACAGCTCTATGGTGGGGGAGGTCTCTGTGAACAGAGATCGGGTTGCGCGGTAGTGGCCGCGAGTGGTCGGGTGGAGATATGCATCGCGGTGGCGAACTGGGTGAAGGGACTGACGACCGAGGCCCCGAGCGTGCCCGGCCCGGACGCCATCGGCGGGACGAGGCGGGCAGGGCAGGCAGAAGCGGGGGCCGCATGGGGGTGACCTACAAGTACTTCGGTGCGCCGGACGGCGCCACCGCGGCCAGGGTCCCCATCTCCATGCGCCCCGAGGAGCTCGGCGGCGACGAGCTCGGCCACGGCATGTTCACGAAGATCAAGCCGGAGACGGTGGCGGCGATGGTCCTCACCGGCATCGAGGGCGTCCCGCTGCACAAGGTCCCCCCGCTCGAACTGGTCGTTCTCCACCCGGACTACGCCGTCGTCAAGCTCCCGATGACCGCCGTCGATCCGCTGCGCGGCGTCGGCGAGGAGGCGGTGGGCGCAGCGGCCTTCATCTGGTCCACGGTCCCCGACCGCGGCGGCCCCCGGGACGCCTTCCTGGTCTATCAACTGCTCCACGAGTGGCAGGACTTCAGCCACCGGCTGCACGAGGCGGGCCACCAGCCGTACTGCCTGGTCTGGCCCTGAGCCGGGGGCTGTGGCCCTGAGCCGGGGCCGTGGCTCCGGGCGCGGGGTCGTGGCTCTGAGCGCGGGGCTGGGGCCCTGAGCGCGAGGTCGTGGCCCCTATGGCGCGGAGGCGGCGCGCAGCAGGCGGAGTTGGCCGATCTCGGAGGCGTTCTTCATCAGCTCGGCGTTCACCCAGGCGGCCATGTGGGCGATGGTGTGCTCGGGGTCCCGGTCCCAGGGAAACGACGCGATGCCGTCCAGGTCCTCCTCGGTGAGCCGGTCCAGTACGGCCGTCCACTCCGCCCGCAGACCGCGCAGCCACTCGATGGCCGCCTTACCGTCGCCGGGCCAGCCGACCTCGGTCCGCTCCCGCGGCCCGCGTCCCTCCGCGTGGTCGATGGTCACGCTCCACCACCAGCCGATATGCCAGCTCAGCCATCCGATGGTGGGAACGGGCACGGGGTCGGGCTCGGTCTCCGCCCAGTCCGGCAGCCATGCCCCATCGGCGCCCTGCCGCACTGTCCAGCAGTGGGCCGTGGGCTCCCACAGGAAGTCCTCGGGCTCCAACCGCTCCAGGTGGTACTCGAAGAGCGACCAGGTCAGGTCGAACTGCCAGCGGAGTAAGGCGCGGCGGGAGGTCGTCGGAGTCGTCATCGGCCGACCCTGGCACACGGCCGGATGCCCGCAAAGGGAATTTCGCTCAGGGGGGCTCGCAGACCGGGTGGTCGGAGTCCGGGCCGCTGCAGAGGAAGTAGCCCGTCCAGCGGTAGTGGCTGTCGGGCACGGTGCCCGGCCCTCGTTGCCAGGTGGCCACCTGGTCGCCGTTGGAGAAGGTCAAGCCGCCCTGATCGACCGTCGGTTCGCTCTCCAGCAGGGTGGCCAGGCCGTGGAGGAAGGACGCTCGGTCCGGGCGCTTCTTCCAGGACGCGATGACCTTGTCCGGGGCGGCGGCCGAGAGGCCCGTACCGTCGAAGCCCCCGCGGTCCATGGCCACTTCCATGGTGTCGAAGTCGCCCCGGCACGCCGCGTTGTGCACGGAGTCGACGGATGGCTCGCGGCGTTGGGTGCCGTCTCCCGCGTCGAAGGTCGAGTGGGCCTTGCCGCAGCTCAGACCCTTGCCGTCGGCCCCGCGCCCGCCGTCCCCGTTCGGCAGGAGCCAGAAGGTCAGCCCGACGATGGCGGCGAGGGCCAGGGTGGCCGCGGCGAGGGCGCGTTGGCGTGTGCTCAGGCCGTGGGATTCGGGTGCGGCGGTGGTCCCGTCCGGCTCCGGGGGCTCCTGGCGGGGAGCGCGGTTGCGGGCGATGGAGATGTGGGCGCCGCGATCGCGGTTCAGCTGTTGGGGGCGTGGGCGGTTCTTGCGCACCAGGGCGCGGTCCACGCGGTCGTAGAGGTCCGCCATGGTGAGCAACTCCGGCGCGTCCGGGTCGCCCTCTTCGAGGAGGGCGACCAACTCGCCGGTGAAGGCCGGGTACCGCTCCCCAGGGGGCGCCAGCGCCTGCTTGGTGGCGTGGGAGGCGGCGAGGACCGAGGTGCCCTCGACATCGGCCAGCCGGATCGTGTCATCCCCGGCGGACAGATGGCCGCGCAGGGCGGTGCCGCTGAAGCAGCAGTCGAGGATGACGACCTTACGGCGGACACGGGTGGCGCTCAGCAGGATCTCGCGCAGATCGTCGTACTTCACCGCGGTGAACGACTTGTCCTTCGTCGTCTCCGGTACGGCCAGATGTAAGCCGCCGCTGAGCGGATAGAGCAGGCCGTGGCCCGCGTAGTAGACGACGAGCGTGTCCGTGGCCTCGGCGGCCGCACGGTGGACGGCCTCCAGCATGCTGTCGCGCGTCGGCTGCGAGACGATCCGGCAGTGCTCCTCGGGGAGGCCCCACACCTCCGGATCCCGGAACAGCTCGGCCAGCCGCCGGCAGCCCGCCGCCACGGACGGCCGGTCGTCCAGATGCCGCTGCCGGTCCCGGGAGGCGGCCCCGCCCCGGGTGAAGGCATGGGCCTCGATGAGGACGGCCCGGGACGCGGAGGGGTCGGCGAGGCGTGCCGCCGGTGCCGTGGTCTCTCCCGTCGTACGGAAGGTACGGGAGGTACGGGAGCGGGAGGAGGTACGGGAGGTACCGGAGCGTCGCCAGGTCATGCCGGGTTCTCGGGGTGGTCGGAGTCCTCCGGGCGGTCGGAGTTGTCCGGGGACTCCTCAGGGGGCCGGGAGCCCTCCGGGGACTCCAGTTGCCGGAGGAGGCGGCGGATCGTCTCCGGGTCGGTGCTCTCCACGCGCAGGGAGACGCCATCGCGTTCGACCCGGGTGTCCGCGCCGCGTGCCCGTGCGTCGCGCCAGGTGGCCACGGCGAGCAGCAGATTGCCGAGGGACGTGAGGTTCGAGACGACGGTGGAGATGACCTCGAGGCCGCCCAGGGTGTCGTCGCGGTCCTCCTCGTCCACCAGCGCCACCTCCGCGGCGCCCGCGACGTCGGGATCCCCGGTCAGCCAGCGATAGAGGTCGAGGACGTCCGGAGACCCCTCGGCGGCGTCGACTCGAAGGCGGAACTGCACGGCACCCATCCCCCGGTGTGGTCCTGTGGTGGGCGCCGATCGTAGCGTTCCGCTCCGCTACGGGGCCGTGCATGGGCGGGCCGTACCCTTCCCCCATGCTCATCGCACGTTCCATCGCTCTGTTCGCCGTCGCCGCGCTCCTGGAGATCGGCGGCGCATGGCTCGTCTGGCAGGGCGTGCGTGAGCACAGGGGGTGGGCGTGGATCGGCGCCGGGGTCATCGCTCTTGGCGCCTACGGATTCGTGGCCACGCTCCAGCCGGACGCGGAGTTCGGCCGCATCCTCGCGGCGTACGGCGGCGTGTTCGTCGCCGGATCGCTCGCCTGGGGCATGGTCGCAGACGGCTACCGGCCCGACCGCTTCGATGTGCTCGGAGCGGTGATCTGTCTGGCCGGAGTCGCTGTGATCATGTACGTGCCTAGGAGGTAACCATCGGCCGGCCGTAGCCGCCCTTGCCCCCATGGTCGCCGTGGTGGTCCTTGCCCTGCTTGCCGTGGTCACCGTGGTGGTCGTCCTGCTCCTGCTCCGTGCCGAGGACGCAGCCGGTGTCCGGGTCGATGAAGACGGTCGTGATGGTGTGGTCGCACTCGACCTCCACGACCCACACCTGCTTGACCTCCTTCTTGTGCGTGTCCTTGTGCTCGTCCTTGCGCTGCTTGTCCTTGCGCTGGTCGTCGTGGTGGCGCGAGTCCTTGCGGTCGTCCTTACGGCCGTCCTCGTGCTTGCCCTTGTGGTCCTGGTCGTCCTCGGGGCAGTCCACCAGCTCGGCGCTGACCGCCTGGCCGCCGACCTCGCACTCGGCGATCTCGACCGCCTCGGCGAGCGTCACCGAGTCGTACTTCTTCTGGTCCTGGTGCTCCTTGTGCTCCTGGCCGTGGCGCGCCTGGTCGTCCTCGTGGACGGGCACCGCGACGGGGCGGACGGCACCGCGGTCCTGGGCCTCCTCACCGGACTGGGCGGCCTCGTACGGCTGCGCGGCCTGCTCGGGCTGAGCCGCCTGCTCGGGCTGCGCGGCCTGCTCCGGCTGCGCGGCCTGCTCCGGCTGCGCGGCCTGCTCGGGGCGCGCCGCGCTGCGGCCCTGGACGCCGGGCCAGTACTTCCCGGGGGGGAAGTAGCGGGTCGGGTCCTTACGGCCCTGGTCCTCGCGCTGGCCGTGCTCCTCCTTGCGGCCGTCCTCCTTACGGCTCTCCTCCTTGCGGCCGTCCTCCTTGCGGCTCTCCTCCTTGCGGCCGTCCTCCTTGCGGCTCTCCTCCTTGCGGCCGCTGTCCTCACGGCCGCTGTCCATCTTCTCGTCCTCGTCGTACCGGCCGTGGTCCTCGCGCTGGCCGCTCTCCTCGCGCTGGTCGCTCTCCTCGTGCTCGCCGCTCTCCTCGTGCTCGCCGCTCTCCTCGTGCTGGCCGTTCTCCTCGTGCTCGCCGCTCTCCTCGTGCTCGCCGCTCTCCTCGTGCCGCCCGCCCTCGTCGCGGCGGTCGTCGGAGTCCTTGTGACCGTTGTCCTCGTGGCGACCGTTGGGGTCCTCGTAGCCGTTGTCCTCGTGGTGGCCCTTCGAGTCCTTGTGGCCGTAGCCGTTGTCCTCGTTGTGCCCCTTCGAGTCCTTGTGGCCGTAGCCGTTGTCCTCGTTGTGCCCCTTGGGGTCCTTGTGACCGTTCTCGTCGTAACGGCCGTTCTCGTGGTTCTTCTTCTCGTGGTTCTTCTTCTCGTGGTTCTCCTTGTCGTGGTTCTCCTTCTCGTGGTTCCCCTTGTCGTGGTTCTCCTTGTTGTCGCCGTGCGCCCGGTCCTGGGGACAGTGGTTGCCCTGCGACGAGTGCGGGTCGGGGGTGCTGGCCGAGGCCCATGCGGTTCCCGGAGCACCGGCGACCAGGGCCGCCGCCGCGATGGCGCCCGCTGAGGCCACGCCCCAGCGTTGGAAAGAACGACGGGACCGCTGAAGGAATCTGCTCTGCTGGGTCATTACCTGAATTCACTCCTTGGGCATGGGTGCTCCAACTACCGGCGCCGCGCCGGACGCAGTGCACCCTTCCCCGAGCCCGAGAGCCCCTAGCGGATTCCGATCTTCAGTCCCCCGGTTGGAGGTAAATCGGGCCGTCATATCCTGCATATGGATCATGCGCACACACCACCGTTTGCGCCACGTCGCCTCTGGAGGGCCGATGACCACCCGTACCGCAGTCATCACCGGCGCGAGCAGCGGGATCGGAGCCGCGACCGCGCGCCGCCTGGCGGCCGCCGGATTCCGCGTCGTCCTCGCCGCCCGCCGTAAGGAGCGCATCGATGCGCTCGCCGCCGAGCTGACCGAGGCGGGGCACGAGGCCGAGGCGTACGTCCTGGACGTCACCGACCGCGCCGCCGTGGAGTCCTTCGCCGCCGGTCTGGACCGCTGCGACGTCCTGGTGAACAACGCGGGCGGCGCGGTCGGCGCCGAGACCGTGGCCACCGCCGACCCGGCCGACTGGCGGGCGATGTACGAGGTCAACGTGGTGGGCGTGCTCCAGGTGACCCAGGCGCTGCTGCCCGCCCTCACCGCCTCCGGCGACGGCACGATCGTCGTGCTGTCCTCCACGGCGGGCCACGTGGCGTACGAGGGCGGCGGCGGGTACGTGGCGGCCAAGCACGGCTCCCACGCCATCTCGGCCACCCTGCGCCTGGAGCTGTGCGGTGAGCCCGTGCGGGTGATCGAGATCGCCCCGGGCATGGTCAGGACCGACGAGTTCGCGGTGAACCGCTACCGCGGCGACGAGAGCCAGGCCGCGGCCGTCTACGACGGCGTGGCCGAGCCGCTGACCGCCGATGACGTGGCCGACACCGTCGAATGGGCGGTCACCCGCCCCTCGCATGTGAACATCGACATGATGGTCATCCGTCCCCGCGCCCAGGCCGCCCAGCACAAGGTCCACCGCGAGCGCTGAGCCCGTTCGCCCTCGTCCTCCACGGCCCCTCACAGCCCCGCCGCGACAACCCGCCGTCGCCCGTTCGGCTCAGTGCGTGTGCGCCATCCCGGGGACGCTCCGATGCTGGGAGTGGCCGTCACCTCGCGGTGATTCCTCGCCGTGTTCCTCGCGGTGATTCCTCGCGGTGAAGCGGAGGCGTCATGAGGGTTGTCGTTGATCTCAACCGGTGCCAGGGCTACGCGCAGTGCGCCTTCCTCGCGCCCGACGTGTTCGCGATGCACGGTGAGGAAGCGCTGCTGTACGACGCGCAGCCGGACGACGCACACCGCGCGGACGTGCTACGGGCGGTGGCGGCGTGCCCGGTCAGGGCCATCACCGTGGAGGGCGCGGGCGGCAGGTGGACGGCGGACCGGGTGGGTGCCTCCGATGGCGCTTGACGGCTCCCTGCAGCGGCTCCGGCGCGAGGGTCACATCGTCGTCGTGGGCGCCTCCCTGGCGGGGCTGCGGGCCGCCGAGACGCTCCGGGAGGAGGGCTTCACCGGCACGCTCACCATGATCGGTGACGAGCCGTACGAGCCGTACGACCGCCCGCCGCTGTCCAAGCAGGTCCTGCTCGGCCTGGTGCCGGTCGGCCGAACGGCCCTCCCCCGCCGCCACGCGATCGACGGGCGGTGGCGGCTGGGCGTCGCCGCGACCGCGCTGGACATGGCGGCCAAGCGGGTGGCGCTCGCCGATGGCACCTCGGTGGAGTACGACCGGCTGCTGATCGCCACCGGTGTGCGCTCCCGCCCGTGGCCGAACGAGCTGGAGGCCGGCCTGGACGGCGTCTTCGTGCTGCGGACCACGGACGACGCCGCCCGGCTGGTCCACCGGCTGCGGGCCGGACCCCGCCGGGTGCTGGTGATCGGTGCCGGGTTCACCGGCTCGGAGATCGCCTCCGTCTGCCGTGAGCGGGAGCTGCCCGTCACGGTCGCCGAACGCGGTCCGGCTCCCCTGGTGGGCGCCCTGGGCGGGGTGATCGGCGAGGTGGCCGCCGAGCTGCAGCACCAGTACGGCGTCGATCTGCGCTGCGGTGTGATGGTCACCGGGCTGGAAGGCGACGGCGCGGGCAGGCTGCGGCGGGCCCACTTCTCCGACGGCGACGCGCTGGACGCGGAGGTGGCCGTCGTCGCCCTGGGCGCGACGCGCAACACCGAATGGCTCGCGGGCTCCGGACTGGCCGCGGGGCCGCGCGGGATCGCCTGCGACGCGGGCTGCCGGGCCTTTGACATCCGGGGCATCGTCTCCGACGACGTCTTCGTCGCGGGGGACGTGGCCCGCTCCCCGCATCCGCTGTTCGGCTACCAGTTCCTGTCCCTGGAGCACTGGGGCAACGCGGTCGCGCAGGCCGAGGTCGCGGCCCACAACATGATCAGCCCCGGTGAGCGGCGCCGCCCGCACCTGTGGACGCCGTACTTCTGGTCGGCCCAGTTCGGCCGCAACATCAAGTCCGTCGGGGTGCCGAACATGGCCGACCAGATCCTCGTCAGCCAGGGGTCGCTGAGCGAGCACCGCTTCACCGCGGCCTACGGCTACCAGGGCCGCGTCATCGCCGCCGTCACCTTCGACCAGGCCAAATGGCTGGAGTTCTACCAGCGGCAGATCGAGCGGGCGGCGCCCTTCCCCCTGCCGTTCACCACCGTCGACCGCCGGACCGAGGGCATGCGGCCGGTGCCGGCCGGGTTCCCCGACCCCTCGGTGCCCAGCCACGGCCCCGAGGTCACCGTCAGCGGCCACTCCCCGACCGACCAGCGCGTCACGTTCACCCCCGCCTGACGCGGATACCACCCGCGCCACCTCCCCCCTGACGCGGACACCACCCGCGCCGCCTTCCCCCCTGACGCGGGCACCACCCGCGCCGCCTTCCCCCCTGACGCGGGCACCACCGGCACCGCACCCGGAAGGACTCCACCATGACGTCGGTCGCACTCCTGGGCCAGATCCTCGACCACGCCAACCGCGCCGACCCGTACCCGCTGTACGCCGAGCTCCGCAGGACGCCCGTGGTGCGGGACGAGTCCGGCCCCTACCTGGTGAGCACCTACTGGGAGATCCACAGCCTGCTCCACGACCCCAGGGTCAGCTCCGACGTCCGCCATCTCGCCCCCGAGGCGAGAACCGTCGCCGCCACCGACGACCCCGACCTGCCGCCGAGCTTCATCCGGCTCGACCCGCCCGACCACGACCGGCTGCGCCGGCTGATCATGCGGACGTACGGCCCTCCGCACGCGCCCCGGCGGGTCTACGACCTGCGCGGCGAGATCTCCGGAATCGTCTCCGGCCTCATCGACCGCTTCCAGGGCCGGGACCGGATCGACCTGGTCGAGGACTTCTCCTACCCCTTCCCCGTCACCGTGATCTGCCGTCTGCTCGGCGTCCCCCCGGAGGACGAGCAGCGCTTCCACGGCTGGGCCGACACCGTGGCCACCGCCATCGAGCCACCCTCCGGCACGCCCGAGGAGCGACAGGCCCACCGGGAGGCCGTCCGGGAGGCCCGGCACCAGCTCGCCGCCTATCTCTCCGGCCTGATCGACCAGCGCCGCCGCGCGCCCCGGGACGACATGATCTCCGGTCTGGCCACCGAGCGCGGGGGCGACGAGAGCCCGATGTCAGTGTCCGAGATGCTCAGCAATCTGACGCTGCTGCTGATCGCGGGCCATGAGACCACCGTCAACATCATCACCAACGGGATGCTCACCCTGCTGCGCCACCCCGACGCCCTCAAGCAGCTGCGCGAGGACCCAGAGATGATCTACCCGCTGGTGGAGGAGCTGCTGCGGTTCGAGCCGCCCGTACAACTGCTGCCCGAGCGCACCACGCTCGACGACATCGAGATCGGCGGCACCACCATCCCCAAGGGCGCCTCCCTGTGGCTCGTCCCGGCCTCGGGGAACCGGGACCCCCAGCGCTTCCCGGAGCCGGACCGCTTCCTCCCCGACCGCCCGGACAACCAGCACTTCGGCTTCGGCAGCGGCATCCACAACTGCATCGGCTCGCCCCTGGCCCGGCTCGAGGCGCAGGCCGCCCTGACCGAACTCGTCCGCCGGCTGGACAACCCGCGCCTTGTCGAGGACCCGCCCCCGTACCGCCGCAACGCCGTCCTCAGAGGGCCGCGGCACCTGGCCATCGCGTACGACGGCCTCAAGCGTTAGGGGCTGCCCCTGCCGCTAACTCACCATCGCCCGCTGTTCGAGCACATGGGACACGGCCCGTTGGAGTTCCACGTCGGCCTCCCCCATGATTTTATCGAACGTAGCTACCGTTTCGGGCCCCGCCTTTTCGGGGATACCCGCGTCGAACGGCGGCTTCGGGTCGTATTCCGCGGCCAGCTGACAGAATTTCGCGACATCATCACCGAAGACGTGCGCAACGATCGTGAGCCCGAAGTCGATGCCCGCGGTCACACCGCCGCCGGACATCCTGTTCCGGTCTATGCACACGCGCTCCGTCGACACCTCGACGCCCAACTGTGCCAGATGGCCGCGCGTGGCCCAGTGCGTGGCCGAGCGATAGCCGTCAAGCAGCCCGGCTGCGGCGAGGACGAGCGATCCGTTACAGACCGAGGTGACGTACGAAGCCTTCGCACCGCGATCGGCGAGGAAGGCCAGGGTCGCGCTGTCGCACATCGTCTCGCCGACGAACCCTCCGGGCACGAACAGAATGTCCAGGCGGGTCGGACAGTCATCGAAGGTGGCGTTCGGCACGATTACCGTCCCATTGTCACTGACAATGGGTTCGGGTGTCGCGGAGACCAGGTGCACCTTCATTCCCGCACTCGCGAAAATCATGTGCGGGCCCACAAAGTCAAGTGCGGTGAGACCGTTGAAGAGAAGAATTGCGACTTCCAGTTGGCGTTCACTGCCAGCGTTTTCTTCATTGCTCATGCCGGTAACGCTAGTAGTCCCACACTCTCGTGAACGAGTAGCAGATCTGACAGAGTTCGCCATTTTCCTGCCATGGAGCCTTTGCCAACGTCAGTTTGAGCAGGGCGGGCGTGCGCGGCGTCGACCGCGCGTTGACCTAGCGGCCCGAGCAGGCGAAAGCCCCGGACCGTCGCCGGTCCGGGGCCCATCGATCACGTAGAGTCCTGAGCTCAGCCCTTCACACAGATGACCTGCTTGAGCTTCGCGACCACCTGGACCAGGTCCCGCTGCTGCTCCATGACCTGTCCGATCGGCTTGTAGGCGGCCGGGATCTCGTCGACCACGCCGGAATCCTTACGGCACTCCACGCCCCGCGTCTGCTCCTCCAGGTCCCGCGCCGAGTACCGCTTCTTCGCGGCGTTCCGGCTCATCCTGCGGCCGGCACCGTGCGAGGCGGAGTTGAACGACTCGGGGTTGCCCAGGCCACGGACGATGTAGGACTCCGTCCCCATGGAGCCGGGGATGATCCCCCACTCCCCCGAGCCCGCGCTGATGGCTCCCTTGCGGGTGACCAGCAGATCCATCCCCTCGTACCGCTCTTCACTGACATAGTTGTGATGGCAGCTGATCACACCAGGGCGGTACTCGACGGTCCTCATATGACCTTCGGCATCTTCCTGCTGGCAGCTGATCACCGGCTCGAAGACCGGGCGGGCCTTCTTGAACTCCTTGCGCACCACGTCCTGGAAGAGCGCCATCATGATCGCGCGGTTGTACTTCGCGTACTCCTGCGCCCAGAAGAGATCGTGCCGGTACGCCGCCATCTGCGGGGTGTCCGCGATGAAGACGGCCAGGTCGCGGTCGACCAGATTCTGGTTGTGGGGCAGCTTCCGGGCCTCGCCGATGTGGTATTCGGCCAGCTCCTTGCCGATGTTGCGGGAGCCGGAGTGCAGCATCAGCCAGACCGAACCCTCGTCATCGAGACAGAACTCAATGAAGTGGTTACCGGATCCGAGCGAACCCATCTGCTTGACGGCCCGCTCCTGGCGGAACTTGACCGCTTCGGCCACTCCCCCGAACCGGCTCCAGAAGTCGTCCCACCCCGCCGTCGGGAACGCGTGCAGCCGCCCCGGGTCCACCGGGTCGTCGTGCATACCGCGCCCCACCGGGATCGCCTGCTCGATCTTGGACCGCAGCCGCGAGAGATCGCCCGGAAGGTCGTTGGCGGTCAGCGACGTCTTGACGGCCGACATCCCGCAACCGATGTCCACCCCGACCGCCGCCGGGCACACCGCGCCCTGCATCGCGATCACCGAGCCGACCGTGGCACCCTTCCCGTAATGCACATCCGGCATTACGGCGAGGCCCTTGATCCAGGGCAGGGTGGCCACATTGCGCAGCTGCTGCATGGCCACGCCCTCGACCGTCGAGGGGTCGGTCCACATCCGGATCGGCACCTGCGCGCCGGGTACCTCGACATACGACATGATGTACTCATTCCCCCGTAAAAGACTGAAAACGCAAAAGCCGGGCCAATGCCCCATAGACGGCGGGCGACCGGCAGGCACGGCAGTGCGTGCGATAGACATTGTGTCCAGCCACCGCCTGCGGGCGGCAAGGAGTTTTCCGTCGCTCGAAGGGACACGGACAGTGCAGCCAGCGCAGCGAAGGGCGTACGGACGGCGGGCCACCCCGGCCGTCGCCGTGCTCATCACCGTGCTCGCCGCCGCGGGGCTCGGCGGATGCACCGGCTCCGATTCGACGACCGACCCGGACGACGGCGCCTCCGGCGACTCCGGGACGGCCGTCTCGGCCGAGCCCGGCCGCTATCGCACCCTGCCCGAGGCATGCGGCGCGGTGAGCCGGAAGACCCTCCAGGCCCTGCTGCCCGGCGCCGAGCAGGACGACAAGGTGTACGACGGCCAGGCGGCCGTGACGTATGACATAGACCGCCGGGACGGCTGCCGCTGGAAGGTGGAGACCACGAGCGGCACGCGCTATCTCACGATCGACTTCCAGCGCGTGGTCTCGTACGACCCCTCGGTCAGCGATGACGACCGGGCCCAGGAGACGTACGAGAAGAAGGCCGTCGCCGCCGATATCCCGGACGCCACGAGCCCTCCCTCGAGCCCCTCCAGCTCGGAGAGCGGCTCGGACGGCGGCGCGGGCGACGAGGGCGGCGCGAGCGCCGACAGTGGCTCCTCCGCCTCCGCCAGTTCGAGCGCCGATGAGCCCGGCCAGAGCAGCAAGGGCGACAAGGGCGACGAAGCCGGTAAGGGCGGCAAGAGCGACGGGGGAGGCAAAAGCACCGATAGTCCCTCCGCGGGCGCCGACGCGAGCGGCGGAAGTGACGAAAGTGACACCGCCTCGGAGGACACCGCCCCGCGCCGGCTGGACGACCTCGGTGACGACGCCTTTCTCAACGACCAACTGATCACCAAGGACTCGGGTATCCACCGCGACATCACCGTCGTGTTCCGGTCGTCGAATGTGATTGCCACCATTGAGTACGACCAGTGGACGACCGACAAGAAGCACATTCCCAGCAGCCAGGAACTGCAGGAAAACGCCCAGGACTTGGCCGATGAGCTGACCGGTCGCCTCAACGAATAACGGGTCCTCGCCGCACCCCCGCGAGCCCCCCGTCCCCTCCCCGCGGAGACCTCGGAAATTGGGACGCCCGCGCCTCGGCCGCGTACCGTGCCGACTAATGACGCGGGCGGCACGTCCGCCCATCGACAGAGAATGAGCGAAGGACCCATGCACCGTTCAGCCCCGCGACTCGCCCGAATACTCGCCTGCGCGACCGTACCGGTGGTGCTCGTCGCCGGCTGCTCCTCCGGCTCGGACAAGAAGGACGACAAGAACGCCGGTGGCTCAGCGAGACCCAGCTCGCCCAGTGCTTCACCCACCGTCGCGGCAGCCAAGTTCGGCAAGCTGCCCGATGTGTGTTCCACGCTTTCCGGGAAGACGGTCGACGATCTCGTCCCCAAGGCGCAGAACAAGAAGGGCAAGGCCCTTCCCTCGGCCGACACCAATACGTCGGCCAGCTGCCTGTGGAGCGGCCTCGACGACTTCGACTACCGCTCGCTGACCGTCTCCCTCAAGCTGTTCCACTCCGACGCGGGGCTCGGCTCCGGCGACAAGCGCGCCGGGGAGTACGCCGCCCAGCAGGCGAGCAGGGCCGCCACCGCCGGTAAGGTGACCGACCCCAAGACCGAGAAGGTCGCGGGCATCGGCGACGACGCGACCTCGGTCAGCACCAAGGAGAAGAAGGACGGCGACGACTTCCGCGACCAGACGGTCGTGGTCCGCACCGCCAATGTCGTCATCACCCTCCAGTACGACGGCGCGGGCTATGAGACCGCCAAGGCCCCGGATGCGGCCGACCTGCTCAAGGACGCCAAGTCCGCGGCCAAGGAGGCCGTCGGCGCCATCGGTAAGAGCGCCAAGAGCGGAGCCTGACCCGCCGACACGACCCCTTCCCGCCCACGAGCCTTGACGTGTATGCGACGCTGATGCGGCTGTTGTTGAGGACGGGGAGGGGTCGCGGGTGGCCGCGATGCAACTGACACGGATGCACCGAATACTGGCCGGGGTGGTCGTCACCGGGGCGGTGGTGATCGCGGCGATCGGCTTCGCCGGTTCCTACGCCGCGGTGCGCGATCTCGCCCTCGACAAGGGCTTTGGCAAGTTCGCCAATGTCTTCCCGATCGGCATCGACGCGGGGATCGTGGTCCTGCTCGCGCTGGATCTGCTGCTCACCTGGATCCGCATTCCCTTCCCGCTGCTGCGCCAGACCGCCTGGCTGCTGACCGCGGCCACCATCGCCTTCAACGGCGCGGCCGCCTGGCCGGACCCGATCGGCGTCGGCATGCACGGCGTGATCCCGATCCTGTTCGTCGTCTCCGTCGAGGCGGCGCGGCACGCGGTCGGCCGGATCGCCGACATCACCGCCGACCGGCACATGGAGTCGGTCCGCATCGCCCGCTGGCTGCTCGCGCCGGTGCCCACCTTCCGGCTGTGGCGCCGGATGAAGCTGTGGGAGCTGCGCAGCTACGAGGAGGTCATCAGGCTGGAGCAGGACCGGCTGGTCTACCAGGCCCGGCTGCGGGCCCGCTACGGGCGCTCCTGGCGCCGTAAGGCGCCCGTGGAGTCGCTGATGCCGCTGCGGCTGGCGCGGTTCGGGGTGCCGCTGGCGGACACCGCCCCGGCGGGGCTCGCGGCGGCCGGTCTGGACCCGACCACGGTGTCGGCGACCGCGCTCCCCTCGGGCCGGTCGGCCGCGGCGGACGAGAAGGGGCCCGAGAACGCGTCCCTGGAGGCCCAGCCGGGCCCGTACGGCGCGCCGGGGGCCGTGCCGGACCCGGGCCCGCAGCAGCACCCCCAGCAGCCCCAGACGCAGGAGCTGCCGCTCTCGCTGCCCCTGCCGGTGTACCAGCAGCCCGCCGGGCAGGGCCATGACGGCCGGAACGCCGTGCCCTTCGACCCGGCGGCCGCCCACCCCGTGCCGGTCGAGCAGCAGCCCCAGCAGTTCCAGCACCCGCAGCAGGCACCGCAGCCGCAGCAGTTCCAGTCGCAGGACCAGCAGGTCCCGGGCCAGGCGCCGCGGCCCGAGCAGCAGCCGCAGCAATTCGAGCAGCCCCAGCCCCCGCAGCCCCAGCTGACCGTTCCGGTCGGGCCCGGCGGCCGGGTGCGGCCGCTCGGCGGTGAGGGCGTGGGGACCCATCAGGGCGTCTACGTACCGGAGCAGCGCGAGCCCGAGCGGTTCGCTTACGAGGAGCTGCAGCCGGAGCAGCAGCTGAACCGGCTGCCGGACGACGTGCCGCGCGAGGAGGTCTATTACGCGACCTTCCGCCAGTTCCTCGCCGACCACAGCCGGTACCCCTCCGCGTACCAGTTCGGGCAGCGGCTGCGGGAGACCTACGGCGTGACCGACCTCAGCAACAGCGAGCTGGCCGGGTACGTCGAGGACTTCAAGGAGCGCGTCCGCCTGGAGCGCGAGGCCATCCCGTAGCCACCCCGTAGCCGTCCCGCGGCCACCCCGCGAAGCCCGAACGCCGGGCGGCGGCCGTGAGGCCGTCCGCCCGGCGCCCGGGAGTCGCGGAGGTCAGGCCGCGAGCAGCTTGCGCACCCGGTCCGCCCCCACCGCCAGCAGCAGCGTGGGCAGCCGCGGGCCGGTGTCCCGCCCGACCAGCAGGGTGTAGAGCAGCGCGAAGAACGACCGCTGGGCGACCTTCAGCTCCGGTGTCGGCTTGGCCTCCGGCGACAGCCCCGCCTGGATCTTGGGCACCCCGTAGACCAGCGTGGTGAGGCCGTCCAGCGACCAGTGGTCGTCCAGGCCGTCGAGCAGCAGCCGCAGCGACTCCCGCTCGGTGTCGCCCAGCTCGGCCAGCCGCTCGGTGTCCGGCTCGTCCCGGACCCGGGTGCGCTGATCGGCCGGGACCTGGGTGGTGATCCAGCGCTCGGCCTTGTCCAGCCGGGGCCGGGTCTCCTCCAGGGACTTCACCGGGTTGTCGGGGTCGAGCTCGCCGAGGATGCGCAGCGTCTGCTCGTCATGGCCGGTGGTGATGTCCACCACCGAGGCCAGCGTGCGGTACGGCAGCGGGCGCGGGGTGCTGGGCAGCTCGCCCGTGGCGGTGCGGGTCGCGCGGCGGTACGCGGCCACGTCCGCGGGCTGGGCCGCGCCTTCGGTGATCTTCCGCTCCAGGGCGTCCCACTCGTCGTAGGTCCGCTGGATCTCCTGGTCGAAGGCGATCTTGAAGGACTGATTGGGCCGTCGGCGGGCGTACAGCCAGCGCAGCAGCGGCGCCTCCATGATCTCCAGCGCGTCGGCCGGGGTGGGCACACCGCCCTTGGAGGAGGACATCTTGGCCATGCCGCTGATGCCCACGAACGCGTACATCGGGCCGATGGGCTGCTCCCCGCCGAAGACCTCGCGGACGATCTGGCCGCCGACGACATAGGACGAGCCCGGCGAGGAGTGGTCGACGCCCGAGGGCTCGAAGACCACGCCCTCGTACGCCCAGCGCATCGGCCAGTCGACCTTCCAGACCAGCTTGCCGCGGTTGTGCTCGCTCAGGCGGACGGTCTCGCCGTGGCCGCACGCGCAGGTGTACGCGAGCTCGGTGGTCTCGTCGTCGTACGAGGTCACCGTGGTCACATCGCGCTCGCAGACCGAGCAGTACGGCTTGTACGGGTAGTAACCCGCCTCGCCCGCGCTGCCGTCGTCCTCGGCGGCCGCGCCCGAGCCCTCGGCGGCGGCCAGCTCGGCCTCGTCCACCGGCTTCTGCTGCTGCTTGGGCTTCTTGGCGCCGGGCTTGTCCTTGGTGCGGTACCGGTCCAGGACGGCGTCGATCTCCCGGCGGTGGCGCATCGCGTGCAGGATCTGCTCCCGGTACGCCCCCGAGGTGTACATCTCGGTCTGGCTGATGGGGTGGAACTCGATGCCCATCTCGCGCAGCGCCTCGGCCATCGGCGCCTTGAAGTGCTCCGCCCAGTTCGTATACGGGGACCCGGGCGGGGCCGGGACCGAGGTGAGCGGCTTCCCGATGTGCTCGGACCAGGAGGGGTCGATCCCGGCCGGGACCTTGCGGTACCGGTCGTAGTCGTCCCAGGACAGGATGTGAACGCATTCGCGGCCCCGGCGCCGGATCTCGTCGGCGACCAGGTGCGGGGTCATGACCTCGCGCAGATTGCCGAGGTGGATCGGGCCGGACGGGCTGAGGCCCGAGGCGACGACGACAGGTTTGCCCGGGGCGCGGCGCTCCGCCTCGGCAATGACCTCGTCGGCGAATCGGGAGACCCAGTCGGTCTCGGTGCTCTGAGCCACGGTCGGCACTTCCTTCCTAGCGGTCATGGCACCGCCCATTGTCCCAGACGGAACAGGCCCCTCCGGATTTGCCCACAGGGGCCGCCGGAGAGCCCGGGTTGTCCACAGGCCGGGGAAATCGTTGGACCCGCCGTGAAATACTGGATTGCCCATACCACCACTACCGGAATGGCACCTCATCCATGGCATCGGTCCTTTCCCTCGCCGCTACGGTCCATCAGCGCGTCGCGGACGCCCTCTCGGCTGCTCTGCCGGAGGCCGGCTCCGCGGACCCGCTGCTGCGACGAAGCGACCGGGCCGACTTCCAGGCCAACGGGATGCTGGCGCTGGCCAAGCAGCTCAAGGGAAACCCCCGTGAGCTGGCCGCCAAGGTCGTGGCGCACCTTCCGGTCGCCGCCACCTCGGCCGACCCCGATCCGGTGATCGCCGACATCGAGGTCTCCGGCCCCGGCTTCCTCAACATCACGATCGCCGACTCCGCGATCACCGCGACCCTCGCCGCCCGCGCCGCCGACGACCGCCTCGGCGTGCCGTTCGCGCAGGCGCCCGGCACCACCGTGATCGACTACGCCCAGCCCAATGTGGCCAAGGAGATGCACGTCGGCCATCTGCGCTCGGCGGTGATCGGCGACGCGGTGGTGCGGATCCTGGAGTTCGCGGGCGAGAAGGTGGTCCGCCGCCACCACATCGGCGACTGGGGCACCCAGTTCGGCATGCTCATCCAGTATCTGATCGAGCACCCGCACGAGCTGGACCACAAGGACGCCTCCTCCGGCGAGGAGGCCATGTCCAACCTCAACCGGCTCTACAAGGCCGCGCGGGCGCACTTCGACTCCGACGCGGAGTTCAAGGAGCGGTCCCGGCGGCGAGTGGTGGAGCTCCAGGCGGGCGACGAGGAGACCATCGCCCTGTGGCGGAAGTTCGTGGACGAGTCGAAGATCTACTTCTACTCGGTCTTCGACAAGCTGGACATCGAGATCCACGACCCCGATGTGGTCGGCGAGTCGGGTTACAACGACATGCTGGCCGAGACCTGCCGGCTGCTGGAGGAGTCCGGTGTCGCCGTGCGCTCCGAGGGTGCGCTGTGCGTCTTCTTCGACGACATCAAGGGCCCCGAGGGCAATCCGGTGCCGCTGATCGTCCAGAAGTCCGACGGCGGCTTCGGCTACGCGGCCACCGACCTCTCCGCGATCCGCGACCGGGTGCAGCACCTGAAGGCCGACACCCTGCTGTATGTGGTGGACGCCCGGCAGTCGCTGCACTTCAAGATGGTCTTCGAGACCGCCCGCCGGATCGGCTGGCTCAATGACCAGGTGCACGCCGTGCAGCTCGCCTTCGGCACCGTCCTGGGCAAGGACGGCAAGCCGTTCAAGACCCGCGCGGGCGAGACGGTGCGGCTGGAGGACCTGCTGGACGAGGCCACCGAGCGGGCCGCGGCCGTGGTCCGGGAGAAGAGCGAGAAGCTCGGCCTCACCGAGGAGGAGGTCCTCGAGCGCGGCGCCCAGGTCGGCGTCGGCGCGGTGAAGTACGCGGATCTGTCCACCTCCGCCTCGCGGGACTACAAGTTCGACCTCGACCAGATGGTCTCGCTCAACGGGGACACCTCGGTCTATCTCCAGTACGCGTACGCCCGGATCCAGTCGATCCTGCGCCGCGCCGGGGAGGGGCAGCGGGCGCTGGCCCACCCCGAGCTTCCGCTGGCCCCGGCCGAGCGGGCGCTGGGCCTGCACCTCGACCAGTTCGGGGAGACGCTGCGCGAGGTGGCCGCCGGGTACGAGCCGCACAAGCTGGCCGGGTATCTCTACCAGCTGGCCTCGCTCTACACGACCTTCTACGACCAGTGCCCGGTGCTGAAGGCGGAGGGCGGCCCGGCCCAGGTGGAGAACCGCCTCTTCCTGTGCGACATCACGGCGCGCACGCTGGGGCAGGGCATGTCCCTGCTGGGCATCCGCACCCCCGAGCGCCTCTGAGCCACCGCGTGTGAAAAGCCCCGCCCCGGCTTCCCGGGGCGGGGCTCTCCGCGTTCATCGGCGGCTTGTCACAGACGTCACAGCCATCACCGGCGTCACATGCATCACCGGCAGAGCACATCGCGCTTCGGCCGCTCCCCGGTCAGCAGGAACTCCGTCACCCTCCGGTCCGCGCAGGCGCTGCCGTTCTCCATGTACGCCGCGCCATGCCCCATCGCGTCCACGCTGACCATCCGAGCGCGGTCCCCAAAGGAACGCCGGAGGTTGAGCGCGCCGCTGTACGGGGTGGCCACATCGCGCTTGTTCTGCACCAGCAGGACGTTCGACGGCCCCTGGTCGGTGATCCGCACCGGCTTGTCCCGCGGCGCGTCATGCCAGAACGTGCACGGCATGACGTTCACCGGCATGCCCGCGGTGAGCGGGTGGCTCTTACGGCTGGCGGCGACATCCCGCGCGTAGCCGGGCAGGGAGGTGGGCCACTCCACGTCGTTGCAGATGGTCGCGAGGGACACGGCGGCGGCATCCTGCGGGGGGTCGGCCGGTGGATCGGCGGGCGCCTTGCCCGCGTCCGCGTCGACGATCAGCCGGGCCAGGCTCTCGAAGTCGTCCCGGGAGTACAGGGCGTTCAGCATGGACTGGCGCAGCGCGTTGCCGTTCAGCTCGGGCGGGTTGGCGCCGGGCCACGGCAGCGGCTTCGCGTCCAGCCGGGCGGCGAGCTCCAGGACCCGCCGCCGCACCTCGTCGGGGGTCCCGGCGAGCCGGACGGGGCTGTCGGGGGCGGAGGCCCAGCGGGCGAAGTCGGGGAAGGTGTCCTCGACGCCCACGGCGTAGTTGGCCAGCCAGCCGCGCTCCACCCGCTCCGGGTTCGGGTCGTCATTGCTGTCCAGCACCCAGCGGTCGGTGTGCTCGGGGAACATCTGCGCGTAGACGGAGCCCACATACGTCCCGTAGGAGACGCCCCACGCGGACAGCTTCCGCTCGCCGAGCGCCCGGCGGACGCTGTCGATGTCCCGCGCCTCGTTGACGGTGCTGATGGTGCGCAGCAGTTCGCCGCCGTTGCGGGCGCAGGTGTCGGCCATGCGGCGGCCGGTGGTGATGTTCCGCGTGATGTCCCCGCCGGGGCCGGGCCACGGGCGGGAGGCGAGCAGCGAGAGATCGGCGGGGTTCAGATCGCATCCGGTGTGGGTGGACTGTCCCAGGCCGCGCGGGTCGAAGCTGACGATGTCGTACGCGTCCCGCACCGACTCCGGCAGCCGCTTGCCGAGCGTGCTGGGCCGGTTCAGCCCCGGCGATCCGGGGCCGCCCGGGATCAGCAGCAGGGTGCCCCGGCGGGCCTGCGGCCGCTCGCTGGGGATGCGGGAGACGGCGAGGGAGATCCGCTTGCCGCCGGGGTCGCGGTAGTCCAGCGGCACCGTGAGCGTGGCGCATTCCTGACGGGGGTCGAGCCCGGTGCCCTCGCAGGCGCCCCAGTCGGGCGCGGCGGCGGTCGGGTCGATCTTCGGGTCCGGGGGGGCGGTGGCGGGCGCCCCCCCCCGGAGGGCGGGGGGGGCGGCGGGGGGGC
>NZ_JBHYVB010000067.1:11236-23473 GCF_042750115.1 Streptomyces sp. NPDC059455 | reverse complement strand
GGGGGGGCCCCCACCCCCCCCCGCCCCCCGCCCCCTCGGGGGGGCGTGGGGGGGCTGGCTGATTCGGGGGGGGCGGGGGGGGGGGGCGGCCCCCCCCCCCCGAGGAGGGAGGCGGTGGCGGCGGTGGCGAGGGCCAGTGCGGCGGTTCTGCCAGTCGTCGGTCTCATGTACGCAAGCCTGGTCGAACCGGCCCTCCCGTCCCATCCGGGCAACCGGCCGACCCACTCGGGGGAAAACCCCCGGGGCGACTGCCATGAGTGCCCCCGCGCACGTAGCATTCGGGACAGATTTCCCGGACCAGGACAACCTCTCACCGACCCGGGCCGTCCAACCCCGTGCATCACCTGTCATCAACAGACAACGGACAACAGACCATTGGGGGCTTGACCATGCGACGGTGGGGGACCGCACTCGCGGCGATGGCGCTCGCCGGCGGCGCGCTGGCGGCGACGGCGGGGACGGCTGGGGCCGTCACGCCGACCGCGGCCAAGGCGGCGACGACCTGTGAGACCGGCTGGGGCAGCGGCGAGAAGACGGCCCAGCCGGCGGGACACGCACCGCTGGAGAACATCAGGACGGGCCGGCACGCGTGCTACGACCGCATCGTGTTCGATGTGAAGGGGGCCACGGCCGCCGATCGCGTCGGCTACCGCGTGGGGTATGTGAACACCCTGTACCAGGACGGCTCCGGCGAGGAGATCCCGGTCCGCGGCGGCGCGATCCTGGACATCCATGTGTCCGCGCCGAGCTACGACCCGGGCAGCGGCGCGGAGTCGTACCCGGGGCGGGCGCGCAAGCCGCTGCCGGGGGTGGACATCTCCGGCTACCAGACCTTCCGGGACACCCGCTTCGGCGCCAGCTTCGAGGGTGAGACCCAAGTCGGCCTCGGGGTGCGCGCACGGCTGCCGTTCCGGGTCTTCCAGACCGACGGGCATGTCGTGGTGGACGTGGCGCACTCCTGGAACGCGGTGCGCTGAGCACGGCGCCGGGGCCACGACAAGGGCCTGCCCCGCGACCCGATGGGTTCGCGGGGCAGGCCCCTTGCCGTGCCGCGGGTGACGGCTACCTGCTGAAGCCGTAGTCCATCAGCTTCTTCGCGTCCTTCGTGCGGTTGTCCACCGAGGTGGAGGCGAGGACGGTGCCGATCATCGTCTTCCCGCTCCGGGTGGCGGCGAAGACCAGGCAGTACTTGGCCTCCGGACCCGAGCCGGTCTTGACGCCGATGGTGCCCGAGTAGCTGCCCAGCAGGTTGTTGGTGTTGGTCCACGACATGTAGCGGTAGCCGCCGTTCTTCGTGGTCACCTTCTGCTTGGTCGACTTCGTCTTCACGACCGAGCGGAATGTGGAGTACTTCATCGCGTTACTGGCCAGCTTGGTCAGATCGCGCGGTGTCGAGTAGTTGGCGCCGTTCCCGATGCCGTCGAACGAGTCGAAATGGGTGTTCGTCAGTCCGAGGGACTTCGCGGTGGTGTTCATCTTGCCGATGAACGACTTCACCCGCGCGGCCCGGGTGGAGCCGGTGCCGAACTTGTCCGCCAGCGCGTACGCCGCGTCACAGCCGGACGGCAGCATCAGCCCGTACAGCAGCTGGCGGACGGTGACCTTGTCGCCGACGATCAGCTTGGCCGAGGAGGCCCAGTTGTTGTCGACGATGTAGTCGCTGTACGCCTTCTGGACCGTGACCTTGGCGTCCAGGTTGAGGTTCGACTGCGCGAGCACCACCCGGGCGGTCATGATCTTGGTGGTGGAGCCGGTGGAAAGACGGGTGTCCGCGGCCTTGGTGAACAGGCTCTTCCCCGTGGCGTTGTTCATCACGAACCCGCCCTTGGCGGCGATCGTGGGACTTGCGGTCGTCGCGGCCTGCGCGGAGGCGGTGAACGCCCCCGCCGTCAGTACGGCTCCAGCGGTGATCGCGACCGCGGATACGCGACGTAGACCCTTCATGCCGGTTTTCAACGTGAATATCTCCAAATGCCCCTGGCCTGCGGCCGCATCACAGGGCCGCTCCCTGATCAGACGTCCGAGGGGGCCCGATGGATGTGCCCTCTGCCGAGATTTCCTGGAAATTCCCCCGGGTGCGCGCATGGACACCGGAGGCGTCAGGCCAGGTAGTGGATCGTGCCGTGCAGCGCGGGCTCGACGCCCTCGCAGTGCTGGGTCACCTTCTCGGCCGTGAACGGTCGAGCTGTGCGCTCGGTCGTGCACACCTAGTCGCGCTCCCGACTGCCCCCTACGACAGGACGGTCACGGGTCGCATCCACCCAACCCCCAGCAGTCGTCAGGGGGAGGATGCGGGTGCGGTGACAAACACCCACGCCGAGCGTGCGCGATCGCGCACATTGACCCCGGCGACGACGTCGGCGAGGCCAGCGAGCCCGCACCGACGGCAGCGAAAACGGTCCCGGTCGGGCCGGTTGGCCCGCTCGGTGTGCCCACAGCGCGGACAGCGCTGCGAGGTGTAGGCCGCATCCACTTCGAGGAACGGCACCCCGGCCTTGCGGGCCTTGTAGACAAGGTGCTGTCCAAGCTGGTGGAAGGGCCAAGAAGAGAGGGTGCCCCGCTGGTCGCGGCGTAGCCGTACCCGCTCGCGGATCCCGCCGAGTTCTTCGACGGCGATGCCACGCCCGGTGCGTTGCGCGACGGACACGATCTCCTTGCTGACGCGGTGGTTCACACAGGTGGCATGGCGGCGCTCCTTGCGCACGCGGCGGGCGAGGCTGCGAGTGGCGGCGTGTCCGCCTGGCCTGGAGTTCGGCGCGTTTGCGGGCCTGCCAGCGCCGGTAGCGGGACAGGCGGCGGCCTTGGTAGTTCGTACCGTCGGATGTGGTGGCGAGGTTCACGACGCCCCGGTCGACTCCGATCCAGTCGACCGGTTCGTACACCTCCGGGTCGGGCAGGTCGCAGGTGGCGATCAGGAACCACTTCCCGCCCCGGCACACCAGGTCGCTCTCGCCCTTACGGTGGGCGACGAGCGTCTTGAGCTGGTCGGGCGAGCAGGCGAAGGGAATGCCGCGCATCCGCCCGGCCACTGTCCAGATCGACACCGTGCGTGCGTCGTACTGCCAGGACAGGCAGCGATCATCGAACGGCTGGGCCGCCTCCGGGCGGAAGTCGATGGGAGTGCCGACGGCCTTCCGGTATCGCTTGAATGCGGGCGGACCCTGGTTCCCCGCCCGCAAGTTGGCCTTCAGCGTCGCATAGGCGTCGACGACCTTCTTCACCACCCGCACCGCCGGCTGCGCCGACAGCCCGAACATCGCCTTCAGATCCGCGTACACCTCCTTCTGCAGGCCATTGCGATCCTTCAACTCCCGGTCGAAGGCAACCTGCGAGGCATGGGTCGCAGCCCGATTACAGGCGCGCAGGGTCGCGTTCAGGACCGACGCCTGCTCGGGCGTCGGCAGCAGCTTCACCTGCACCACCAGCTTCATGAACCGGACCGTAGTACGACGGTCGCACACGCGATCACCATCCCCTCCACGACCAACCATCCGAGCGACGCATGGGACGATTGTTCGCATTCTCTAGTTCGCCATACGACCGTTCGGATGTGGGAGAGCGGATGCGGCGATGCCCTGCATCACTGATCGCTCACCGCAGCTGGGAGTCGACCGCCGCCGGGTCGAAGAGAGCGTCCGCGACCATATGGGCCGCGCCGGTGACGCCCGCGCGGGTGGCCAGCGGGGAGAGGACGACCCGCAGGTCCCGGGTGGCCAGGGGCAGCGACCGGCGGTAGGTGACCTCCCGGATACCGGCGATCAGATGCTCCTGGGCATGGGCGAGGCCGCCGCCGACCACCAGGATCGAGGGGTTGAGCAGACTGACCGCGTCGGCGACGCCCTGCCCGAGCAGGCGCCCGGCGTGGCGCAGCAGCCGTACGGCGTCGCCGTTGCCGGAGCGCACCAGGCGCGCCACATCGTCGGTGGTGGCCACCTCGTGCCCGGCGGCGGTGAGGTCGCGCACCAGGGCCCAGCCGCCGGTCACCGCCTCCAGGCAGCCGGAGTTGCCGCAGCGGCACAGGGGCGCGTCCGGGGAGGTCTCGTCGAGCCCGGGGGCGGGGATGTGGCCGATGTCGCCCGCGGCGCCCTGGGAGCCGTGGTGGAGCCGGCCGCCGAGCACCAGGCCGGAGCCGATGCCGGTGCCCGCCTTGACGAAGAGCAGATGCTGGACGTCGGGCCAGTTGACCCGGTGCTCGCCCAGCGCCATCAGATTGGTGTCCTTGTCGGCCAGCACCCGGCAGTCGTAGGTCTCGCGGAAGAAGTCCGGCACCGTATAGCCGTCCCAGCCGGTCATGATGGGCGGGCTGACCACCCGGCCGGTGCCCGACTCGACCGGGCCCGGCACGCCGATGCCGATCCCGCGCACCCGCTCGGCGGGCTCGCCCGCCTCCTTCAGCAGCCGCCGGAAGTCGGCGGCCACCTGGCCGAGCACCGTCTCCGGCCCCTCGGCCACATCGAGATCGCGGCGGTGCGAGACGAGGACGTCACAGGCCATGTCGGCGAGTGCGGTGTGCACATGGCTGCCGCCGATGTCGGCGACCAGCAGCACGCCCGAGTCGGGGCGCAGCCGGAAGGAGCCCGCCGGGCGGCCGCCGGTGGAGTCGGCCGCGCCGGACACCTCCAGGTAGCCCGCCTCGGTCAGCGCCTCCAGCCGGGTGGCCATGGTGGACCGGGAGAGCCCGGTGGCCGCCATCAGCCGGGCGCGGGTGGTGGCCCGGCCGCCGCGGATGAGCGCCAGCACCGCCCCTGGGCCCGTGGGATGCGCCTGTGCTGGCTGACCTGCCGAGACCGCCTCCGTCACTGGGCCCTGTCCTCCGCTGTTCACGCTCTGTTCGGTACCGCCCACACCGTACCTCCCTTTACGACCGATCCCAACAAAACTTATGCATTGCCTTCATGCAAAAGATGCGTAACATCAGGCGGGCAACGCCGCACAACACGCCCGAAGGGCAGGCAGGAGAAGGGATCGCCATGAACGACCTCGGAGTGCACGCACTCGTGTGGACCGGCGACTGGACGCCCGAGGGGGCCCGGACCGCCGCCGCCCGCAGCCGCGAGGCCGGATACGACCTGGTCGAGATCTCCCTCCACGACCCCGGGATCGTCGATGTGAAGGCCACCCGCGAGGTGCTCGCCGCCCACGATCTCGGCGTCGCCTGCTCCCGCGGCCTCGCCTTCGACTCCGACGTCTCCGCCGAGGACCCCGCGACCGCCGCCCGCGGCGAGGCGCTGCTGCGCCAGGCCCTCCACCTCACCCATGATCTGGGCGGCCACTACTTCGGCGGGGTGCTCTACGGCGCGCTCGGCAAGTACGGTCACCCGCCGACCCCCAAGGGCCGCGAACACGCCGTCCAGGCCCTGCGCAGGCTCGCCGCCGAGGCCGACGGGCTCGGGGTGACGCTCGGTCTGGAGGTCGTCAACCGCTATGAGTCCAACCTGGTCAACACCGCGCGGCAGGGCCTGGAGCTGATCGACGAGATCGGCGCGGCCAATGTGGTGGTCCATCTGGACACGTACCACATGAACATCGAGGAGCAGGACTTCTCCCGCCCGGTACGGGCCTGCGGCGACCGCCTCGGCTATGTCCACATCGGCGAGTCCCACCGCGGCTATCTCGGCTCCGGCACCGTGGACTTCCCCGCCTTCTTCCACGCCCTCGCTGACATCGGCTACCAGGGCCCGATCACCTTCGAGTCCTTCTCCTCCGCCGTGGTCGCCCCCGGCCTCTCCCACGACCTCGCCGTCTGGCGCGATCTGTGGGCCGACGGCGCCGACCTCGCCGCCCACGCCCGCTCGTACATCGCCGACCAGCTCAAGGCCGCCCACGCGGCGGTCTGAGCACCCCGCCCAGCACCCGCGTCCCCGTCACCCGCGTCCCGTAAAATCCCCGAACCCGCCGAAAGCGCCCGCTATGACTCCCCAGCACCTCCTCGATCGCGCTCAGCGCCTGGCCGACGCAGGCGGCCGCCGTCTGCTCGGCATCGCCGGACCACCCGGGGCCGGCAAGACCACCCTCGCCGAGCACCTGGTCGACGCCCTCGGCGCCGACCGGGCCGTCCTGGTGCCCATGGACGGCTTCCACCTCGCCGACGCCGAGCTGCGCCGGCTCGGCCTGATCGGCCGCAAGGGCGCGCCGGAGACCTTCGATCCGTACGGCTACGCCGCGCTGCTGCGGCGGCTGCGGGCACCGCGCACCGAGGAGGTCGTCTACGCGCCGGGGTTCGACCGCGAGCTCGAGCAGCCGGTCGCGGGAACCATCCCGGTGCCGCCCGAGATCCCGCTGGTGATCACCGAGGGCAACTATCTGCTCCTCGGTGAGGCGCCCTGGCTCCCGGTGCGCGAGCTGCTGGACGAGACCTGGTGGGTCGACCTGGACACCGAGGAGCGGGTGCGCCGGCTGATCGAGCGCCATGAGCGGTTCGGCAAGCCGCACGACGAGGCCGAGCGCTTCGTCCTCACCTCCGACGAGGCCAACGCCCGGCTGGTGGCCCCCGGGCGGGCGGCCGCCGACTTCGTGGTCAGGGGCCGGTGATGACCGGCACGCTCAGCCTCGGAGCCGTCGACTGGTTCCTGCTCGCCGTCTACTTCGGCGCGATCATCGCCATCGGCGTCACCACCAAGCGGGCCGTCCACACCACCGGTGACTTCTTCCTCGCCGGGCGCTCGATGCCCGCCTGGATCACCGGCATCGCCTTCATATCCGCCAACCTCGGCGCCCTGGAGATCATCGGCGGCGCGGCCAACGGCGCCCAGTACGGCGCCGCCGCGGTGCACTTCTACTGGCTCGGCGCCATCCCCGCGATGGTCTTCCTCGGCGTCGTGATGATGCCGTTCTACTACTCGACGCGGGTCCACAGCGTCTCGGAGTATCTGCGCCGCCGCTTCAACGACCAGACCCACCTCCTCAACAGCGTCGTCTTCGCCGTGGCGCAGATGCTGCTGGCCGGGGTGAACCTCTTCGCGCTCGCCCTGATCGTCAAGCTGCTGATCGGCTGGCCGCTGTGGCTGTCCATCCTGCTGTCGGCGGTCTTCGTCCTCGGGTACATCACCCTGGGCGGGCTGGCGGGCGCGATCTACGGCGAGGTGCTCCAGTTCTTCGTGATCCTCGCCGGGCTGATCCCGATCGTCGTCATCGGACTGCACTACGTGGGCGGCTTCAGCGGCCTCAAGGAGGCCGTGCGGGACCCCGGCCTGCTGCACACCTGGCAGGGCACCACACCGGGCCACTGGACCAATCCGCTGGGCGACTGGATCGGCCTGGCGATGGGCGAGGGCTTCGTCCTCGCCTTCGGCTACTGGACCACCAACTTCGCCGAGGTGCAGCGGTCCCTGGCCGCCAAGGACCTCAACGCGGCCCGCCGCACCCCGCTGATCGCCGCCTTCCCCAAGATGGCGCTCCCGCTGTTCACCGTGGTCCCCGGCATGATCGCGCTGGTCATCATCCCCAAGCTGGGGAAGCCCGGCGGGCCCACGTACAACGACGTGATCCCCGAGATGATGCAGCGCTTCCTGCCGAACGGCGTGCTCGGTATCGCGCTCACCGGGCTGCTGGCGGCCTTCATGGCGGGCATGGCGGCCAACATCTCCGGCTTCAACACGGTGTTCACCTACGACATCTGGAAGCCGTACGTGATCAAGGGGCGCGACGACCGCTACTACCTCAAGGCCGGGCGCTGCGCCACGGTCGCGGGCATCGCGGTGAGCGTGGCCGCCGCGTTCCTCGCCGCCGAGTACGACAACATCCAGAACTACATCCAGCTGCTGTTCTCGTTCTTCAACTCGCCGCTGTTCGCGACCTTCCTGCTGGCGATGTTCTGGAAGCGGGTCACCCCGTGGGCGGGCTTCTGGGGCATGCTGTCCGGCACGGCCGCGGCCGCCGCGGCCCATCTCTCCGCGTACCACATCGGCTGGTTCTACCCCGGCGGCGAGGTCGGCCCGCACGACACCATCAACGCCCAGATGGCCAACTTCTACGGCGCGCTCTTCGCCTTCGTCGTGGACGCGGTCGTCACGGTCGCGGTCACCCTCGTCACCAAGCCCAAGCCGGTCGCCGAACTGGCCGGGCTGGTGTGGGGCCTGCCCGACCCCGACTCGCCGGACGCCCATGAGGCGCTGGCGCGGCAGCCGTGGTGGAAGTCCCCGGTGGTGCTGGGGAGCGTCATCCTGACCCTGACAGCGGCTCTGAGCGTCTGGCTGGTGATCGCCGTATGAGCGACATGAAGAGGGGCGAGGGCCCCATGACCCCGGGCAGGACCTTCGATGTGCGCTGGCTCATCGCCGGGCTGCTCGGCCTGTACGGCGCCGTGCTCACCGTCCTCGGTGTGACGGACGGCCCCGCCGAGGTGGCCAAGGCCGACGGGATCCGCATCAACCTGTGGATCGGCCTCGGCCTGCTGGCCGTGGCGACGGCGTTCGCGACCTGGGCCCGGCTGGCCCCCACGGGGCGCGAGGACCGGTGACGCGAAGGCCGGGGGCTCCGCGCCCCCGGCCTCGTGGTCATGCCCCGTCGTTCCCCGCGGTGGAGGGTCACTCCCCGCGGTTCAGCCGCTGGGCCACCTCGGTCGCCCAGTACGTGAGGATCATCCCCGCGCCCGCGCGCCGCACCGAGGTCAGCGTCTCCATGATGGCGCGGTCGCGGTCGATCCAGCCGTTGGCCGCGGCCGCCTCGACCATCGCGTACTCACCGGAGATCTGGTACGCGGCCACCGGCACGTCCACGGCGTCGGCGATCTGCCGCAGGATGTCCAGGTACGGCAGGGCCGGCTTGACCATGACCATGTCCGCGCCCTCGGCCAGGTCCAGCTCCAGCTCGCGCAGCGACTCGCGGGCGTTGGCCGGGTCCTGCTGGTAGGTATTGCGGTCGCCCTTCAGCGAGGAGCCCACCGCCTCGCGGAACGGGCCGAAGAAGGCGGAGGCGTACTTCACGGTGTAGGCGAGGATCGACACGTCCTGGTGCCCGGCGCCGTCCAGCGCCTCACGGATCACCCGGACCTGCCCGTCCATCATCCCGCTGGGGCCCACGGTGTGGACGCCCGCGTCGGCCTGGACGCGCGCCATCTCCGCGTACCGCTCCAGCGTGGCGTCGTTGTCCACCCGGCCCCCGGCGTCCAGGACGCCGCAGTGGCCGTGGTCGGTGTGCTCGTCCAGACAGAGGTCGGACATGATCACGAGGTCGTCGCCGACCTCGGCGCGCACATCGCGGATCGCCACCTGGAGGATCCCGTCCGGATCCGTGCCGGGGGTGCCGACCGCGTCCTTCTTGGACTCCTCCGGCACCCCGAAGAGCATGATCCCGCCGACCCCCGCGGCGACCGCCTCGGCCGCCGCCTTCCGCAGCGTGTCCCGGGTGTGCTGGAGCACGCCCGGCATCGACTGGAGCGGCACCGGCTCGGTCACGCCCTCGCGGACGAACGCGGGCAGGATCAGCCCGGCCGGGTGCAGCCGGGTCTCCGCGACCATGCGCCGCATCGCGGGCGTGGTGCGCAGCCGGCGCGGCCGCGTACCGGGGAAGCTGCCGTACGAGATGCTCAAGAGCGTGCCCTCCTTCGCGAACCAGGCCGTCGCTCACTCGGGCGGGTGACCGGCTCCCCGGCCTCGATCGCGGCCTGCCGCCGCGCCGCGCCGAAGTCCGCGAGCGCCTCGGCCAGCTTGAGCACCGAGGGCTCGGGCGACAGCACATCCACCCGCAGTCCATGCTCCTCCGCGGTCTTCGCGGTGGCCGGGCCGATACAGGCGATGACAGTGACATTGTGCGGCTTGCCCGCGATGCCGACGAGGTTCCGCACGGTGGACGACGAGGTGAAGAGCACCGCGTCGAACCCGCCGCCCTTGATGGCCTCACGGGTCTCGGCCGGCGGCGGCGAGGCGCGCACGGTGCGGTACGCGGTCACGTCGTCGACCTCCCAGCCCAGCTCGATCAGCCCGGCGACCAGGGTCTCGGTGGCGATGTCGGCGCGCGGCAGGAACACCCGGTCGATCGGGTCGAACACCGGGTCGTACGGCGGCCAGTCCTCCAGCAGCCCGGCCGCGGACTGCTCACCGCTGGGCACCAGATCCGGCTTCACCCCGAAGTCGATCAGCGACTTCGCGGTCTGCTCGCCCACCGCCGCGACCTTGATCCCGGCGAACGCGCGGGCGTCGAGCCCGTACTCCTCGAACTTCTCCCGCACCGCCTTGACCGCGTTGACCGAGGTGAAGGCGATCCACTCATAGCGCCCGGTGACCAGGCCCTTGACCGCGCGCTCCATCTGCTGCGGGGTGCGCGGCGGCTCCACGGCGATGGTCGGCACCTCACTGGGCACCGCGCCGTAGCCGCGCAGCTGATCGGAGAGCGAGGCGGCCTGCTCCTTGGTTCGCGGCACCAGGACCTTCCAGCCGAACAGCGGCTTGGATTCGAACCATGACAGCTGATCGCGCCGGCCGGCCGCGCTCTGCTCGCCGACCACGGCTATCACCGGCTGGGCGCCCTGCGGCGACGGCAGCACCTTCGCCGCCTTCAGCACCTGGGCGACGCTCCCGAGCGTCGCGGTCCAGGTCCGCTGGCGGGTGGTGGTGCCGGCGACGGTGACGGTGAGCGGGGTGTCCGGCTTGCGGCCCGCGGCCACCAGCTCACCCGCGGCGGCGGCCACCGTCTCCAGGGTCGCGGAGACCACGGCGGTCGCGTCGGACGAGCCGATCTCGCTCCAGCAGCGCTCGTCGGCGCTCAGGGCGTCCACGAAGCGCACATCCGCGCTGTGGGCGTCCCGCAGCGGCACCCCCGCGTAGGCGGGCACGCCCACCGCGGCGGCCACACCGGGCACCACCTCGAAGACGATGCCCTCGGCGGCGCAGGCCAGCATCTCGTCGGCGGCGTATCCGTCGAGGCCGGGATCGCCCGCGACCGCGCGCACGACCCGCTTGCCGCCGCGCGCGGCCGTCATGACAAGATTGGCGCTGTCCCTGAGTACCGGGACGGTGGCGGTGCCTGACGACCCATCAGCGTCCGCCTGCTGCGGTGTGCCCTGAGCCTCCGCGGCCACGCCCGGCCTGACGTGCTGACGCACCACGTCGAGCACTTGAGGGTCGGCGATCAACACGTCCGCGGTGCCGAGTGCCTCCACGGCGCGCAAGGTCAGCAGGCCCGGATCTCCGGGGCCCGCACCAAGGAAGGTGACGTGTCCGCAGCCGGGGTGATTAGGGGCGTTGGGGTTCAAAGTGCTCGCTCCCCCATAAGACCGGCCGCACCCTTGGCGAGCATCTCGGCGGCGAGTACGCGACCGAGGTCCGCGGCCGCACTGGGCGATGCGGGTACGGGACCGGTGGTGGACAGCTGCACCAGCGTCGTGCCGTCGAGCGTGCCGACGACGCCGCGCAGGCGCATTTCGGTGACAGCCTGACCGTCGCCCAACAGGTCGGCCAGCGCCCCCACGGGTGCGCTGCAGCCGGCCTCCAGGGCGGCGAGCAGGGATCGCTCGGCGGTCACGGCGACCCGTGTGGACGGGTCGTCGATCTCGGCGAGCCGGGCAGCGAGCGGCACGCTGGACGCGGCGCACTCCACTGCCAGGGCCCCCTGGCCGGGGGCGGGCAAAACATGGTCGACATCGAGCAGCTCGGTCGCCTCGCCGATCCGCCCCAGACGGATCAGACCGGCGGCGGCGAGCACCACGGCGTCCAGCCGTCCCGAGCGGACGTAGCCGATGCGGGTGCCGACATTGCCGCGTATCGGCACGGTTTCGATGTCGAGGCCGAAGGAGCGGGCCCACGCGTTCAGCTGGGCCGCGCGGCGCGGGGATCCGGTGCCTATCCGGGCCCCCGGCGGAAGCTGGGCGAAGGTGAGCCCGTCCCGGGCGATCAGCGCGTCGCGCGGATCCTCGCGGCGCGGGACCGCGGCCAGCGTCAGCCCCTCCGGCTCCGCGGTGGGAAGGTCCTTCAGCGAGTGCACGGCCAGGTCGATCTCGCCCCTGAGCAGCGCCTCGCGCAGCGCCGAGACGAAGACGCCGGCGCCGCCGATCTGGGCGAGGTGCTCCCGCGAGGTGTCGCCGTACGTGGTGATCTCGACGAGCTCGACGGGGCGCCCGGTGACCTCGCGGACCAGGTCCGCGACCAGGCCGGACTGGGCCATGGCGAGCTCGCTGCGGCGGGTGCCCAGGCGCAGCGGCGGAGTGGCGCCCGAGGCGGCGGGGGGGGGGGGGGGGGTGAATCCCAGCCCCCCCACGGGGGGGTGGGCTCCGCGGGGCGGGGGGCCCCCCCCGCGCGGCGG
>NZ_JBHYVB010000067.1:4204-11226 GCF_042750115.1 Streptomyces sp. NPDC059455 | reverse complement strand
GGCGCGAGCGCGCCCGCCTCCGGGCGGTCGGGGGCTGTCTGTCCCGCGGGGGCGGGGGCACAGGGGGACGGGGGGGTGGCCCCCGGGCGGCGGGGGGTGAGGGGGTGGGGTTCATGCCCGGCCTCCCTTCGGGTCGTTCGGTTCCGCGGTGCGGGCCGAGCCGTCGGCGCGGCTGACGGCGGCGACCGCCTGCGGGTCGAGATCGAAGAGCTCCCGCAGCGCGTCCGCGTAACCGGCGCCGCCCGGAGTGCTCGCGAGCTGCTTGACCCGCACGGTGGGCGCGTGCAGCAGCTTGTCGACGACCCGGCGCACGGTCTGCGTGATCTCGGCCCGCTGCTTGTCGTCCAGATCGGGAAGTCGCCCGTCGAGGCGGGCGATCTCACTGGCGACGACGTCCGCCGCCATGGTACGCAGCGCGACCACCGTCGGGGTGATATGCGCGGCGCGCTGGGCCGCCCCGAAGGCGGCCACCTCCTCGGAGACGATGGCCCGCACCCGGTCCACGTCGGCGGCCATCGCCCCGGCGGACGAGCCCGGAGCGCCGGACGGCTCGGCGGCCGCCTCAGCGAGGGACTCGATGTCGACCAGGTGCAGCCCCTCGATCCGGTGCGCCGCCGCGTCTATGTCGCGCGGCATCGCCAGGTCCAGCAGCGAGACGCCCGTCCCCACGGGGTGCGCCCGGGGCGGGCAGGCCGCGCGCTGGGCGAGCGCGGTGCGCAGCTCGGCGGCGGTCAGGACCAGCCCGGTCGCGCCCGTACAGGACACGACGATGTCGGCGTGCGGCAGCTCGGCGGAGACCCGGTCCCGCGGCACGGCGCGGGCCACCAGGCCCTCGCGCAACGTTTCCGCACCGGCGGAGATGTCATCACCGACCGGAGTGATCGCGGCCGGGGTGGCGGCGTGCTGCTGGGCCAGGGACTCGGCCAGGCGCAGCGCCCGCTCCAACGTCCTGTTGGCGATCACCAGTTCTGATACACCGGCGCGCGCGAGCGTCGCCGCGGCCAGCGAGGACATCGAACCGGCGCCGATCACCAGGGCCCGCTTGCCCCGGGCCCACTCCGCCACCGGCGCGCCCTGGGCCAGCTGCTCCAGGCCGAAGGTGACCAGCGACTGGCCGGCCCGGTCGATCCCGGTCTCGCTGTGGGCCCGCTTGCCGACCCGCAGCGCCTGCTGGAAGAGATCGTTCAGCAGCCGCCCGGCGGTGTGCAGCTCCTGCCCCAGCGCCAGCGCGTCCTTGATCTGGCCGAGGATCTGGCCCTCGCCCACGACCATCGAGTCCAGCCCGCAGGCCACCGAGAACAGATGGTGGACGGCCCGGTCCTCGTAGTGGACGTAGAGGTACGGGGTGAGCTCGTCCAGTCCGACGCCGGTGTGCTGGGCGAGCAGCGTGGACAGCTCGGCGACCCCGGCGTGGAACTTGTCCACGTCGGCGTAGAGCTCGATGCGGTTGCAGGTGGCCAGCACCGCGGCCTCGGTGGCGGGCTCGGCGGCGAGGGTGTCCTGCACCAGCTTCGCCTGCTCGTCCCCCACCAGGGCGGCGCGCTCCAGCACGCTCACGGGCGCGCTGCGGTGACTCAGTCCGACGACGAGGAGACTCATGCCGGCATCACGGCGGGCACGTCCCCGTCAGGTCCTTGCCGACCGCTGTCGGCGCCGGGGGCGCCGGAGGGCGCCCGATGGGGCGTCACGGGCGGCGGTGGAACCGCCCCCGCGGCCTCCTCGGGGGCGCCGACCTCCTCGCCCGCCTTGCGCTGCTCATGGAAGGCGAGGATCTGCAGCTCGATCGAGAGATCGACCTTGCGCACGTCCACCCCGTCCGGAACGGACAGCACGGTGGGCGCGAAGTTGAGGATCGAGGTGATCCCGGCGGCCACGAGCCGGTCGCAGACCTGCTGGGCCGCGCCCGCCGGGGTGGCGATGACGCCGATCGAGACCCCGTTGTCCGTGATGATCTTCTCGAGCTCGTCGGTGTGCTGCACCGGGATGCCCGCGACCGGCTTCCCGGCCATCGTGGGGTCGGCGTCGATCAGCGCGGCGACCCGGAAGCCACGCGAGGCGAAGCCGCCGTAGTTGGCGAGCGCGGCGCCGAGGTTACCGATGCCGACGATCACAACCGGCCAGTCCTGGGTGAGCCCGAGCTCCCGCGAGATCTGGTAGACGAGGTACTCCACGTCGTAGCCGACACCGCGGGTGCCGTACGAACCGAGATAGGAGAAGTCCTTGCGCAGCTTGGCCGAATTGACGCCGGCCGCGGTGGCCAGCTCCTCCGAGGACACTGTGGGCACCGAACGCTCGGAGAGAGCCGTCAGCGCACGCAGATACAGCGGTAGCCGGGCGACGGTGGCCTCGGGGATCCCTCGGCTGCGGGTCGCCGGTCGGTGAGTTCGGCCAGTTGCCACGGTGCTCCTGCGGGTAGAGCGAGGCTGCGGGCGGCCGGGTGTTTCATGACCGCCCCATCGACAGCAGGCTATGTCTTTGTGAACGCGTGCACAAAGATGGTGTCCACTTTGTCCGAGCAAAGTGACCGGTGTCACGCGCCTTATCGAGCCAGCCGCGGAACCACTACCTGCGTCGCACCGTTTCCCGCGGGCTCGCTCGCCCCGCTGGGCCGCCGACCGGAGCACAAGCCCTCACTCCTCACCTTTTACCCCCGGACAGCAACAAAACGCCCACGATCGTAATCGACCGAGAGCCCACTTCCGAACTCGCCGGAACCGGCCCGGACTCATCGGAAGCGGCCCGCCCGCGCGGGCGGGCACACGCGGGCGGGCACACTTGTGGCCATGAGCCCGTTGCTGCGCCGCACCCCGCGGAAGAAGCCCACCGAGCGCACGGTCACGCTGATCGGCAAGCCCGACTGCCATCTGTGCGAGGACGCCGAGGCCGTGGTCGAGGAGGTCTGCGGCGAGCTGGGCACCCCCTGGGAGAAGAAGGACATCACCCAGGACGAGGAGCTGTACCGCGCCTACTGGGAGCAGATCCCGGTGGTGCTCATCGACGGCGAGCAGCACGACTTCTGGCGGGTGAACCCCCAGCGGCTGCGCACCGCGCTCGGCGGCTGATTCCGGCCCCCGCACCGGGCCCGCGCCTCCCTTGCGCGCCTCCCTTGCGCGCCTCCCTTTCGCGTAACCTGAATCGGCCCGACACCCGGGCGTAACGGGATGCGCCGGAGCGCTGGCTATGCTCGCTTCATGGCCGCACTGGGATGGTTCACCCGACGTCGACGACCCGCCACCGAGCGGAGTGTCCTCGCCGGAGAGGCATCGGCCGAGGCCGCGCGCAAGTCGTCGGCCGAGACCCCCGCGGCGCAGCTCCCCGCCGAACCCGAGTTCCCCGTCGTCGGGGACGAGCGGGCCGCCGCCTTCTTCGACCTGGACAACACGGTCATGCAGGGCGCCGCGCTCTTCCACTTCGGCCGCGGCCTCTACAAGCGGCACTTCTTCCGCAAGCGCGAACTCGCCCGCTTCGCCTGGCAGCAGACCTGGTTCCGGATGGCCGGGGTCGAGGACCCGGCGCACATGGAGGACGTGCGCAGCAGCGCCCTGTCCATCGTCAAGGGCCACCGGGTCTCCGAGCTGATGTCGATCGGCGAGGAGATCTACGACGAGTACATGGCCGACCGCATCTGGCCCGGCACCCGCGCCCTCGCCCAGGCCCACCTGGACGCCGGGCAGCGGGTCTGGCTGGTGACCGCCGCGCCGGTCGAGACCGCGACGATCATCGCCCGGCGGCTGGGGCTGACCGGGGCGCTGGGCACGGTGGCCGAGTCGGTGGGCGGCATCTACACCGGCCGACTGGTCGGCGAGCCGCTGCACGGCCCGGCCAAGGCCGAGGCCGTACGGGCGCTGGCGGGGGCCGAGGGGCTGGACCTGACCCGCTGCGCGGCCTACAGCGACTCCGCCAACGACATCCCGATGCTGTCGATCGTGGGCCATCCGTACGCGGTGAATCCGGACACCCGGCTGCGCAGGCACGCCCGTGAGCACGGCTGGCGGCTGCGCGACTACCGCACCGGACGTAAAGCGGCCAAGATCGGCATCCCGGCGGCGGCCGGGGTGGGCGCGGTGGCGGGCGGCACAGCGGCCGCCGTGGCCCTGCACCGCCGGCGCCGCTGACCACCGGCGGCCGAGGCCCGTCCCGGCCTCCGATCCCCTCGCCGGCCTCCCGCTGACCTCCCGCTGAGCCCCTTCCGGAGTGCCCCGTTCGGGCGGTGCTGACCGCCTGCGTACGACCGTGACCGAGGACGGTCAAGGCTGACCGCCGATCGCACTCCGTGACGACGTGCCCATCGATACACAGCGTCACCAACCGAACGCGCCCGCCCTGTTTCGGTCATTCCGCGCTTCCTACCCCACAGCGCCCCCGCCAGTCCCCTTACCGCCGCTTTGTCACAACACGCCACACAATCGCACAACCCACGAACGGTTCCGGTCAATTGGCGGTACACGTTCCACACTTGATGCGACATCAATCCATAACAGAGCGAACGGAAACGATGATTTGAGCAACTGGGTGTAGTGCCGCCTGTACGAAGCGTTATTCTCCTTAGACGCAAAACGGTACCCACGCGTCCCTACGGCGGGTGACGGTCCCGTACTGCACGTGATGGAAGCTCTGCCTCTGGGAGTCCCGTGTACCCACACGTCGGGGTTGACGCCTCGGGCCTGGCTACGCTGCGCGCAACGGTCCTCGACTGTCTGCGCGGCTTCGTCCCCACCGCGTATGCCGTCCCCGCCCTCGCCACCCCACAGCCCGCCAGCCCAGCCGTCGGCACGGTCGACCGCCCCGGCCAGGCCGGTCCGTGCTACGCCCTGGCGGACGGCGGTGCCGCGGTCGGCAGACGTTCCCGCGGCTCCGCCCCCACCGCCCGGCGCCCCGGCGCCGACAGCGACAGCCGCCGCATGATGGACCTCGTCGAGCGCGCCCAGTCCGGAGAGGCCGAGGCGTTCGGCAGGCTCTACGACCAGTACGCCGACACGGTCTACCGCTACATCTACTACCGCGTGGGCGGCCGGGCCACGGCCGAGGACCTCACCAGTGAGACGTTCCTGCGCGCCCTGCGCCGCATCGGCACCTTCACCTGGCAGGGCCGCGACTTCGGCGCCTGGCTGGTGACCATCGCCCGCAACCTCGTCGCCGACCACTTCAAGTCCAGCCGCTTCCGGCTGGAGGTCACCACCGGCGAGATGCTGGACGCCAACGAGGTCGAGCGCAGCCCCGAGGACTCCGTCCTCGAATCGCTGTCCAACGCCGCCCTGCTGCAGGCGGTGCGAAAACTCAACCCGCAGCAGCAGGAGTGTGTGACGCTCCGCTTCCTCCAGGGCCTCTCGGTCGCCGAGACCGCCCGGGTCATGGGGAAGAACGAGGGTGCGATCAAAACGCTTCAGTACCGGGCCGTACGCACTCTGGCCCGGCTTCTTCCGGACGACGCCCGCTGACCGCCCGTAGCCTCCCGGCCACGGTCCGTCGGCCCGTCGGGAGGGCCCTCGGGGAGGGCGTAACCCGGGTGCTGCGCCGCTCGTTGTGGGGGATGCAGGCGCCTTGTGGTGGTGCCCTGCCCGTGATCCACTCACTCGATCGGGTGGATGCGCGCATGGCACGGAACCCTCGGGTGTCCTGGGGAGTCGACCGTCACGACGAGAGGAGGTGCCGCCTGTGATCGCGAACGTATCGGCACACCGGCGGGCGAACGCCTTCGCCAAGGCCCTGGAGGCCCTGGAGGCCCTGGAGAGCAACCACCAGGCCGCCCGGGACGAGACGCCGCAGCAACAGCCAGGTTCCTCATCGGCGGAGAGCGCCGAGCGGAGACGGCTGCTGGCCCTGGCGAGCGGGCTGGGCGAGCTGCCGGCACCGACATTGGACCCGGAGGTCCGCGTCACCCAGCGGGCGCAGCTGCTCGCCGCCATGGAGGCGGCCTTCGCCGAGGGGGCGCCGCGCGTTCCCGAGCAGCGCCGCCGCCCCAGTGGCGCCCACCGGGCCAAACCCCCGGTGGCAAGATTCCGCCCCCGTTCCCGCTGGTCCAAGGGGCTCGCGGCCGGGGGGCTCACGGTCGGCGTGGCGGCGGGCGCGTTCGGCGGCGTCGCCGCGGCCAGCTCGAACGCACTGCCGGGCGACACCCTCTACGGGTTCAAGCGCGGTATGGAAGACCTCAAGCTCGAGATGGCGGACGGCGACGCCGACCGGGGCCGGATCTATCTGGACCAGGCGTCCACGCGGATGAGCGAGGCGCGCCGCCTGATGGAGCGGACCCGCACCGGCGATCTGGACCATGACTCGCTGGGCGAGATCCGCCGGGTCCTGGCCGGGATGCGCCATGACGCCTCCGAGGGCCACCGGCTGCTGCACCAGGTCTATCAGCGCGACGGCTCGCTCGGCCCGATCCAGCAGCTGTCCACCTTCTCCCAGGCCCACCGCGACGGCTGGAGCCGGCTGCGCGAGCAGCTGCCGGTCCAGCTCATGGACGTCGGCGACGAGGTGAGCTCGGTCTTCGACGCCATAGACCAAGAGGTCGGTCCGCTGCGGGCGTTGCTGCCCACGAAGAAGGAGCAGCAGGCCCAGTCCGGCCCGCAGACCGGCCACCCGCCGCAGCGCGCGGGCGGGCTGGACCCGGACGACCGCCCGGCGTCCGCCTCGGCCACCCCGAGCGGCAGCCGCACCGACGAGAAGACGGCCCCTCGGCCGCACCCGTCGTCCTCGGCGAGCACCCACAGCCAGAGCGGCGGCCTGGTGGGCGGCGCCGGCGATCTGCTGGACCCGCCGCTCGGCGGCGGATCGAGCCCCAGCCCGTCCACGGGCAAGGGCGACCCGGGCAGCAAGCCGTCCCAGCCGGACATCACCATTCCCCCGCTGCTCCCGGACCTGCTGCCGGGCCTGAGCATCGACGGCGACGACACGAGGTGAAAATGGTCTGGGGGTGGGGGGGGGGGGGCCCCCCCCCCCCCGCGCCCGACCGGCCAATATAACCCCCCCCCCCGGGGGGCGGCACCTAGGCCCCCGACGCGCCCCCCCCCGCTAGGGGGCCG
>NZ_JBHYVB010000067.1:0-4194 GCF_042750115.1 Streptomyces sp. NPDC059455 | reverse complement strand
CACGCCTCGCACGCCCCGGGTGTCCCTCCCCAGCTTCGTCCGGCTGAGGCCTAATGCGACCGTGGGTTTGGTGTGGCGTACAGCACACCACCCCCAGGGACCAAGCCGTCAGAAGAACACCGACCGCCGCTGGACGAGCAACTTGGCCCCTCTTCCGGCCACCCTCGCATGGCTCGGCCCTGGAGGGCCTCCCCAGCTTCGGCCGGCTGCGCCGGACTCCGTCCGTCGGTCTGGGGGGCCGCACCGCCCTCCCCGCCCGGCCGGGCAACCCTCAGAAGAACACCGACCGCCGCTGGACGAGCAACTTGTAAAGCGTGTGCTGGATCGTTTCTCGTACCTGGTCGGTCAGGTTGAACATCAGCATCGGGTCGTCCGCCGCCTCCGGCGGATGCCCGTCGGTGGGGATGGGCTCGCCGAACTGGATGGTCCACTTCGTCGGCAGCGGCACCGCGCCCAGCGGCCCGAGCAGCGGGAAGGTCGGCGTGATCGGGAAGTACGGAATGCCGAGCAGCCGGGCCAGGGTCCTCGCGTTCCCCACCATCGGGTAGATCTCCTCCGCGCCCACGATCGAGCACGGCACGATCGGCGCCCCCGCGCGCAGCGCCGTCGAGACGAAGCCGCCCCGCCCGAAGCGCTGCAGCTTGTACCGCTCCGAGAACGGCTTGCCGATCCCCTTGAAGCCCTCCGGCATCACCCCGACCACCTCGCCGCGCTCCAGCAGCAGCTGGGCGTCCTCGGCGCAGGCGAGGGTGTGCCCGGCTTTGCGGGCCAGCTCGTTGATGACCGGGAGCACGAAGACCAGATCGGCCGCGAGCAGCCGCAGATGGCGCTTGGCCGGGTGGTTGTCGTGCACCGCGACCTGGAGCATCAGCCCGTCCAGCGGCAGCACCCCGGAGTGGTTGGCGACGACGAGCGCGCCGCCGCTGTCGGGGATGTTCTCGATCCCCTTCACCTCGACCCGGAAGTACTTGTCGGACAGCGGGCGGAGCAGGGACATCAGCACCTGCTCGGTCAGATCGTGGTCGTAGCCGAAGTCGTCGACCTCGTAGTCCCCGGTGATCCGGCGGCGCAGAAAGCTCAGTCCGTGGGCCAGTTTGCGCTCCCAGTCGCCGCTGCCCGGGGCGGGCTTCGGCGGGTCGGGCGGCAGGGGCGGCACGGCCGCGGCCGCCGTCTGGGGGCGGTGCTCGAGCGCCTCGTCGCGCTGCTGCGGTACGGGCTTGAGCGAGCCCTGGGAGCGGCCGCCACGGCCCAGCCGGGGGACCTTCCTCCGGGACGACCGGGGTTCCTCACCGAACGGAATGACCTTGGCGTCCGCCATGGTGGTTGCGCTCCTTAAGGCTGGGCGCCGGCGGGCAGCAGCGCGGCGAGCCGGTCGATGGTACGGGCGAGGGTCTCGGGCGGGAGCAGCCCGGGGCCGCGGCTGTGCGCGTAGTCCGCGAGGGCACCGGCGGTGGTGTGCTCGGGTTCGAATCCCAGGGTCTCGCGCATCTGGGTGGTGGCCACGACCCGGCCGTGGGTGAGCAGCCGGACCTGCTCGGGCGAGAAGTCGGTGATGCCGAGGGACCGCAGCGCGGTGCGGGCCCAGCGCAGGGTGGGCAGCAGCAGCGGCAGGGTCGGGCGGCCGAGCCGCCGGGCGGCCTGGGAGAGCAGCAGCACCCCGTCTCCGGCGATGTTGAACGTGCCGCTGTTGAGCGTGGACCGGCGCGGCTCGGAGGCCGCGATCCGCAGCACCTCGATGGCGTCCTTCTCATGGACGAACTGGAGCCGCGGGTCGTAGCCGATGACGGTGGGCAGCACGGGCAGCGCGAAGTACTCGGCGAGCGGGGAGTCCGCGCACGGCCCCAGGATGTTGGCGAAGCGCAGCACGCACACCGCGACATCGGGGCGGCGCCGGGCGAAGCCGCGGACATATCCCTCGACCTCGACGGTGTCCTTGGCGAAGCCACCGCTGGGGAGGGATTTGGGCGGGGTGGTCTCGCTGAAGACGGCGGGGTCGCGGGGCGCGGAGCCGTACACATTGGTGCTGGACTTCACCACCAGCCGCTGCACCGACGGGGCCTTCTGGCAGGCGCCGAGCAGCTGCATGGTGCCGATGACATTGGTCTCCTTGACCGAGGCGCGATTGCCGCGCGCGCCCAGCGGAGTGCCGTTGATATCCATGTGGACGACGGTGTGGACGCCGTATTCGGCGAGCAGTTTCCCGATCGTGGGATGACGGATATCGGCCCGGATGAAGTCGGCGCCGCCGAGGTGGTGTTCGGGCGGCACGGCGTCCACGCCGATCACCCGCTCCACATCGGGTTCGCGCTGTATGCGCCGGACGAAACGGCCTCCCAGCCGACGAGCGACTCCGGTGACGAGCACGACCTTTCCCAAGATCAGCGCCTTCCTTCCCACACTCGTCCGAGCCGGGCTGTGCCGAACACCGTAACCGCTCGGTGTTGCGCTGTGATGACCACTCGCCGCGCGGTGCGACGTTTTAAGCCGGGGCCAAAGGGGCGAACGTGGCTTCAGGCCGCTGCCACCCACGCACCGCAGCCCTCCCACCGGTGGTGGGAGGGCTGCGGGACGAACACAGCGTCGCTTGCTTACTTCTTGTTGCGACGCTGGACGCGCGTGCGCTTGAGCAGCTTGCGGTGCTTCTTCTTGGCCATCCGCTTGCGCCGCTTCTTGATAACAGAGCCCACGACTACCCTCGCTCACTTCGATTCACTCGGTGCGGGGCGTCCGAGCCCACACGACCTACATCGGGCCAGCCTACCCGCCGCCGAGCGAACCACGTAATCCGAGGGTCCTCCCCAGGCCCGGAAACGGCCTAGGCGGACTCCACCCCCACATACGATTCGCGGAGGTATTCATGAACCGCTTGCTCTGGGACCCGGAAAGACCTGCCCACCCGGATCGCCGGCAGATGACCACTGTGCACCAAGCGGTACACGGTCATCTTGGACACTCGCATCACCGAGGCGACTTCCGCCACGGTCAGAAACTGAACCTCGTTCAGAGGCCGTTCGCCAGCAGCCATGACAACACCTGAACCTTCCGCACATGTCGGGCACCGGCTTCCCCTCCGGTGACTCCTGGTCGCATGCGCGCTCCACCCCAGGTTAGGGGCGGGTGATGCAAGTGGGGAAGAGGAGTAGCGATCGGACGCCTACTGTGACAGACACGCTCGATTGAGTACATAGCGAGTAATCGGCCGGTAGTAACCAGACCGCACACCGTCATCAAGCGGAACGGCGACGGACACCCGCCCCTCGGCCTCCCCGACGAACAGCGCGGGGTCGTTGGTGTCCCCTGGCCCGATGGCCTCAAAGCCCAGCTGACCTGCTCCGCAGACCCATCCGTGGTCCCCGATGACCAGTCCCGGCAGGGGTCCGCCGGACTCCGCGGCGCGGCCGAGGGCGACCCGAACCGGGAGCGGTGAATGGCTGTGGGCGCCCGGCTCACTCGCGGTCGGGCGAGCGCCGGGTGCCCGCACCATCGCGACACCTCGTACGTAGGCGAGCCGGTGGGTACGTACGCCGAATCGCGTCGTTATGTCGATACATCTACCCTGCGCGGGAGTGAGGACACGGCAGCCCGCCGCCGAGAGCGCCGACGCCAACGCGGCGTAGAAGCCGAGGAGACGGTGGGGATGGCCGGTGCCGAGGAGCACCGGGAGCCGGTCCCGGGCGGCACCGCGCAGCCGGTCCGCGAAGGCGTCCAGCGCGGCGATCGTCAGCTCCGGATCGATCATATCCGGCCCCGAAACATTGGCCGGGTCGATCGAAACCCCGCATTTCTCGCCCATCAGGCCGAGCAATTCCATAAAGGACCAGTCGTATTCGGGCTCCAGCCCGAGCAGCACCCGGGGGTCCCGGGCCACGAAGAGCCGATAGCGGCGCAGGCTCTCCTCCCGGCTCGTGGCCACGGGCCCGGCGAGCCCGGCCGCCAGCAGATGCGCGCGCAGCGCCGCGGTACTCAACACACCACCGATGCTGGCGGACCCATCCCCTCGGCCGCCCGGATACGCGCACAGACCCCACGGTTGGCGTAACGGCCGCCAGGGGGTGTCCGCCGCGTGGCAGGGGCTCCGCCCCTGGGCCCCGGGGTCTGGGGCGGAGCCCCGGGTTGAGCGTCTTGGGGGGCGCCCCGCCGCGCACCCCCACCCCGGGGGACCCCCACACGGTGGGGTCGGGGCTGTGTCTCTCG
>NZ_JBHYVB010000066.1:48302-52391 GCF_042750115.1 Streptomyces sp. NPDC059455 | reverse complement strand
CTCGTCCAAGCCCCCGACCAGCTGACATCCGCGGCACCCCAGGGGGTGGGGAATTCCCCCGACAAACCCCCTGGGGAATTACGCCGTCGTCGACAGCTCTTCACCTCCTCCCTGCCGGTCGCGCAGACGGCTTGACTTCGTCATTGAGATTCCTTTCGCTCGCTGAGCGTCGCCTGCCGCCCTTGTTGCGCGCAGCGCCGGGGGGATTTCATCAGCCGGTAGGGGGTGACGTCGCAACTTTGTCTTTGGAATAGACGATGGCGTTCATCCGCCGCAGGACGTCCAACTGCGCCGCGTTGTGCAGTTCGATGGCCCCCGCCTCAGTACTGCGGTCAGGTGCGGATCCTCGCCCGACGCCGCCCGCTCGCCCAGATCACGCAGCAGGGGATAATCTTGCTGCTCCTGCACGACCTTGACGACGAAACGCTCGGCCACGTTTTGCCGGTACCTGTCATCGGCCTCATCAGTGAGTTCGTCGAACTCACGTCTCACCTCGGAGCGCGGGAACTTGTGTACTTCCCGTAGCGCCTCCAGGACAGCGGGCTCGAGGACCCGCGAGCAGATCAGCAGGAAGGTCCGCCCGGGCTCGGACAGGTCCGTGGTGACGTCGCCGAAGCCTGACGGCAGACCAATGAGAGCACGATGCCGCAAGATCGCGGCAAGTTCCGTACGCACGTCCCGCTGGCGCTCGATACACGCCGCGAGCTGGTCGTCGATGGTGCGGAACAGCTTCGCTACGCCCTCGTCCGACTCGTCTATCGCAGCAATGCGGGCCAGCGGCATGCCGAGGACCACGAGCCGACGAATCCACAGCAGCCGTACCAAATGATTGACCGTATACCTTTTGTAGTCGTTCGGCAGGCGTTCCGGCTCCTCCAACAGCCCGATGTTGTGGTAATGCCGGACAGTCCTCAGCGTCGTGCCCGCAAGCTCGGCCACCTCACGAGTGCTCCATCCGAGGTTCTTCTGCACCGGGAAATTCCACCCCATGCCCCTACGGCACAGTCAAGGTCGCCAAAGCCCAAAGCGACTAACGGTCAGTGAAACAGGTCCACCTGACCACGAAATCGCCCTCCCGTAACTCGTGAACCGTTTGTCACGATCGTACGTTACAGCGGCATGGCAGAGGCAGGCGCTCCGCCCACCACAACGCCGACTGCGCTCATGGGCGAAGCAGCGGGAGACCGGACCGGTGATCGTGCTCGATGACCGAACAAGGAGACGACCATGACCAAAGCTGTGGCCATGATGAGCGTTGGTTGCTGGCCGCCGCTGGGCTTTCGATCACCGGGCCAGCCGCGTCCGCCGCGCCGTCTCCACAACCCTCCCCCTCTCTGTCGGCCACCGCCCGGGCCGCCCTCAAGGAACACCGGGCCGCGGTCCGCGGATCGGACAGGGACTCCTACCAGGTTCGCACCAGCAAGACCGACAGCAGCGGACGGCAGGAAGCGTTACAGATCACCGTAAGATTTCTGTAGGCTTCTCAGTGGTATCTTTCCAATATCTTTATTGTGGGTGTATGACGGAACGACCTCGAGAGATCATCAAGGCGGTACACCCGCACGCGAGCCCCGCGACGAGGCCGCTATCGCTCACCGACCAGGTGTACGAACAGCTCAAGGAAGACATCCTTGAGGTGCGGTGCAGCCCCGGTGACGCGCTGATCGAAGCGGAGCTCGCGCAGCGCTACGGCGTCTCCAAGACGCCTGTCCGCGAAGCGCTGCGCCTGCTCGTGCAGGACGACTGGGTCGCTGTCATGCCGCGCAAGGGGTACCTGGTGCGCCCCGTTCACCTGGACGACATTCGCGAGATTTTCGAGATCCGGCACATGATCGAGCCCGTCCTGGCGGGCCGCGCGGCCGCACAGGCTTCGGAGGCCGCCCTGGAAGGGCTCGCCGGGCTGTGTACGGAGCAGGCGGACCCGGGCATGGGTGTAGGGCAGCCGCTGCTGGCGGCTCGCAATTTCCACATCGAGCTCGCTGCTCTGGGAGGCAACCGGCGTGTGCTGCCGGCGCTGAGCCGGCAGCTGGACGAAGTGCGAAGGCTGCACCATCTCATGCCCCGGGTGGAACCCCACATCACCTCGCGGATTGAACTGTCGGCCCACCGCGACATCGTGGAAGCCCTGGGCAGTCGCGATGCCGATGCGGCGCGGACGCTCATGACGGACCACCTGACCGAAGTGGCCAATGCCATGGTGGAGGCCTTCGTCGACGTCCGGCGATGAAGCGGTGAGCTGAGGCGTGAGCGCGCGCCTCCCCCCACGCGCACCATCGAACACAGCGCACGAGTCGACGACCACCGCGCCCCCCACCACCACCCACTCCCGCAGGCCCACCCCCCACGGGCCGCCCCCGCCCCCCCCGCCCGGCCCAGCCCGGGCGCGCGGGCCGGCCCCCGCCCCCCCCCGGGCCGCGCGCCCACCCCGAGTCGCTCTGGGGGCAGGACAGGGCCCGCGACCACCGTCTCCTTCGGCCAGGAGGCCATCGGGCACCGTGTTGAGCAGGGGCGTTCCGTCCTGACCGTGCGTGGTGCCGACGGTGACCGGGAGCTGAGCGCACGGTACGTCGTCGCAGCCGACGGTGGCCGGAGCGCCATGCGCAACCTGACAGGCATCAAGGTCGAGCGTGGCGTCGCACTTGGCCAGCGGGTCAACATCTACTTCCACGCCGATCTCGCCGCGCAGACCAGAAACCGCCCGTACCTCCTGTGGACGATCATGGCCCCGGACACTCAGGGCATCTTCATCGCCCTGGACGGCCACAGTCGCTGGCTCTACAGCATCGAACTCCTCCCCGGCGAGACCCTCGCCGACTACACCCAGGCGCGCGCGGTGCAGCAGCTGCGGCTTGCCACAGGAGTACCCGACCTCGAGCCCGACATCCGGTCCATGCTGCTGTGGACTATCGGCATGGGGGTCGCCACTCGGTTCAGCACCAACGGGGTGTTCTTCGCTGGCGACGCCGCCCACACCTTCCCGCCGATGGGAGGCCTTGGCATGAACAGCGGCATCCAGGACGGCCACAACCTGGCCTGGAAGCTCGCCGCCGTCCTCCGGGGAGGTGCCGCACCCGAGCTGCTTGACACATATGAGGCCGAGCGTCGGCCCGTCGCGCTCCTCAACGCCGAGCAGTGCATGGCCAACGCGGCCGCGCAGCAACAGGCTGCCAAAATGATGTCCGACCCAGCCCTGTTGGACCTCATGGCGAGCGAGGCAGGCGCCGAGGTACGCGCCCAGTTCGCGGCCGGCGTTGAGGTGCAGAAGGCCGAGTTTCACTCGCAGGGGCAGCAGTTCGGCTATGTCTACGACAGCGATGCGCTCATTCCCGACGGAACGGTTGCGCCGACCTCGAAGGTCGCTGAGTATCGGGCGACTGCGGCTCCTGGTGCTCGGCTACCACACCTGCGACTCGTAGACACGTCCGGCAACCGGCCGTCGACGGTCGAGCTGAGCGGCACAGGCTGGCTCGTCCTCGCCGGCCCGGCCGGACGGTCCTGGATCGATGCCGCTGCCCAGGTGACCGCCTTCGGTTTCCTCGGTGCCGTCGTGATCGGTGCCGCCGTGATCGGTGGCGAGCCGGGGGAGCGGGCTTATGCCGAGGCAGTGCCCGGCTCCTTCTCTGCGCTCTATGGGATCGAGAACGAGGGCGCGGTTCTCGTCCGGCCAGACGGCCACGTCGCCGCTCGCTGGTCGTCTGGCGTCCCGGACGCGGCTGGAGCCCTTCGAGCCGTGGCCGAGAAGGTACTGGCACGTGGCACTGCCGTCGTCTGGGAGATCATCGGTGACTGACTTGTTGGCCATCCGGTGGTGGTCACCCAGGCGCTCGGGGCGGGCCAGTACAGTGCCAGGGCCTGTGTGGTGCCGCCATGGGCGCGGTCGCAGGCGCGGCGTTTGTCTTCACACTGCCGCTGCTGTCGTTCAGCCTGCCGTTCCCCAGCGCCACTGACGGTTCGCTGTTCGCCATCTTCCTGTACGCCGCCCTCTGGCGGTCGTCGTCATGTTTGCCCCCGGCTGACTTGACTGGTGGAGGCCTTCGGCGACGTGCGGTGATGAGCTGAGGCGTCGGCATGGACCACCCGCTCTGCGGG
>NZ_JBHYVB010000066.1:0-48292 GCF_042750115.1 Streptomyces sp. NPDC059455 | reverse complement strand
CGGGGGGGGGGTCCTTTTGTGCCCCCGCGGGTGGCTGTCGGGGGGGGGGGGGGGGGGGGGGGGGGGGGTGCGGGGGGGGGGCGGCCCCCCCCCCGGCGGGGGGGGGGCCCCCCCCCCGAGCCGGCTGGGGCGGCCGGGCCTGTCATACGGCACAGAAATATATCTGTAAGACACTATTGACATCTTATTAATACTCCGCGATCTTCTTGGCATGCCAGAAGGCGCGCCCGTGGTCCGCGCGACACCGGGCGGTCCGCTCCGGCACCACCCGCGCCACCAGCTAAGGAGCAGTAGTGAGCTCGTTGCCCAGGGTCGGCTTCGTAGGAGCTGGCGTCATGGGACTGCCGATGGCCCGGCGCCTCCAGGCCGCCGGCCACCCGCTCATAGTCCATGCCCGCACCCCGGCAAATGTGACGGAACTGCAGGAGGCCGGAGCCGATCTCGCCGAGAGTCCGGCCCAGCTCGCAGCCGACAGCGACGTGATCGTCGGGTGCCTCCTGGACGAAAGAGCAGCGCGCGAGGTCTATCTGGGCCCTCACGGCATCATCCACGCCGTCCGCGGCGGCCACCTGCTCGTCGAGCACGCGACGATCGCCCCGCGCGTGGCCCGCGAGCTCGGTGAACGCACCGCCGCCCGGGGCGCGGGCTTCATCGACGCCCCGGTTACCGGAGGCCCCCTGCGTGCGGCCTCAGGCGAGCTGACCTGTATGGCAGGCGGAGAGAGTGAGCACATCGAGGCCGCCAAGAGCCTCCTGGCACACTACTGCCGCGATGTCGTACACGTCGGTCCCGTCGGCCGCGGGCTGGAGCTCAAGCTCGTCAACCAGCTGCTGGTCACCGTCCACGTTGCCGCAGCTGCCGAAGCCGCTGCCGTGATCGAACGCCTAAAGCTGCCCCCGGACCTCGCCAAGTACGTCCTGATGTCCGGCTGGGCTGCCAGTGCGATGCTGGATTACTGCCTGCCCGCAGCACTGAGGCCCAGCGCGGCGCCCTCCGGGGCCACCATCGGCGGTCTGTCCACAGTCCAGGAGACCGTCGCCGAACTCACCTCGGCCCACGACCTGGCCCTGCAGGTCTTCCCCGCAGCGCGTGAAGCCTTCGCCCGGCTGACAGCCGCCGGGGCCGGCGCCCACGACATCGCACAGCTCGCCCGCATCTACGACCGCGGGCCCGTCGCACCTACATCATCCTCACCGGCGGAGACACACTGATGTCGCAGAACGACACCAAACAAGGCAACGGCGACGTCTTCTCCTCGCCCGACCGCGACGGCTTCATCCACCGCGCATTCATGCGCGGAGCCGGGCACAGCACCGCAGCGATCCGACGGCGGCCGGTTATCGGCATCTGTAACTCCTACAGCGAACTCAACCCCTGCAACTCCGGACTGCGCGACCTCGCCCAGTCCGTCAAGCAGGGCGTCATCGCCGCCGGTGGCTTCCCGCTGGAGTTTCCGACCATCTCCCTGGCCGAGCCGTTCATCCGGCCCAGCACCCTCTACCTGCGCAACCTCATGGCCATCGACGTCGAGGAGATGATCGCCGCCTCTCCCATCGACGGCGTAGTGCTGCTCGGCGGATGCGACAAGACTGTCCCCGCCCAGCTCATGGGAGCCATCAGCGCAGGCAAACCCGCCGTACTCGTCACCGCCGGTCCCCGCGCCACCGGCCGTCTCAACGGCGAGCCCCTCACCATCGACGACCTGTGGACCCTCTCCGACCGCCGCCGCGCCGGCGAACTCGACGATGAGGAATGGCAGGCCATCGAGAGCAGCATCGTGCCCGGCATCGGGACCTGCAACGTCCTGGGCACCGCCGTCACCATGGCCATGATCGCCGAAACCCTCGGCATGTCCCTGCCCGGATCCAGCCTGCTGCCCGCCACCAGCGGCGCCCGGGCCGCCCTCGCCGAGGACACCGGACGACGTGCCGTGGAACTGGCCCGCAGCGGACAGGTACCCACCGACTTCGTCACTCCGGCAGCGCTGGAGAACGCCTTCCGCATGCTGGGCGCCGTCAGCGGCTCCACCAACGCCGTCATCCACCTGGAAGCCATGGCCGGCCGGATCGGCCACCGCCTCGGCCTGCACACCATGGCTGAGCTGAGCCAGTCCACCCCAGTCCTGGCCCAGGTCCGTCCCTCCGGACCCCACCTGCTGGAGGACCTCGAGGACGCAGGCGGCCTGCCCGCCGTCCTGAAGGAACTGCAGCCCCTGCTGAACACCGACGCCCTCGCCGGCACGGGCCAGACATGGGCGCAGGTCCTCGACACGGTGACACCCAAGGAGCACCCCGCGCTGGCCTCCGCCGCCGACCCCGTCTTCGCCGCCGGAGGCCTGGCGATGCTCCAAGGCAGCCTGGCCCCGGCCGGAGCAGTCCTCAAGCGCTCTGCAGCCGACCCCCGGCTGTGGCAGCACCGCGGACCCGCCGTTGTCTTCGACGGAGTCGCCGATCTCAACGCCCGCATCGACGACCCGGCCCTGGGCATCACCAAAGACTCCGTCCTCGTCCTGCGCGGCGCCGGCCCCGTGGGCGGACCGGGCATGCCGGAAGTGGGACAGCTGCCCCTCCCCAAGGCCTTGCTCCACCAGGGCGTCACCGACATGGTGCGGATCTCCGACGCCCGCATGAGCGGCACTGCCACCGGAACCGTCGTGTTGCACGTCGCCCCCGAATCAGCCGAAGGCGGCCCCCTCGCCCTCGTCAGGGACGGCGACCCCATCGTCCTCGACGCCGTCAAGGGCCGCCTCGACCTCGACGTCGACGCCGACGAGCTCAGCCGCCGCACCCCCGCGGCCGCGGCCCCCACCCCGCGGCGCGGCTACGCCGCCCTCTACCGCCGCCACATCACCCAGGCACCCGAGGGCTGCGACTTCGATTTCCTGACCGCCACGGGAGAGCCGTCCGTGGCCCGCCGACCCAACGACCACTGATCAGAGGAGAAGAGCCGTGAAGATCGTCAGTTTCGGGCCTCCCCGCAGCGAGCAGCCCGGCGTCCTGCTGGACGACGAGCAGAACATCCTGCCCCTGGCCCCGGTCCTGGCGCGGGCGGGCCTGCCCACGCTGGACACCAACGCCATTCTCGCCTTCCTCCCCTTCCTCCAGCCGATCATCGAGGAAGCGTCGAAGGACCCCAAGTACACGGTCGCGCTCAATTCGGTGCGCCTGGGCCCGCCCGTACCGCAGCCCGAAAAGATCATCGTGGCCGGCGGCAACTACCAGTCCCACGTCGACGAGGCCTCCGGAAAGAAGAACGCCCCCTCGCCCTCCGAGCCCCTGCTGATCTTCAAGCCGTCGAACACGGTCATCGGCCCCAAGGACGCCCTCGTGCGCCCCGCGGAGACTGAACAACTCGACTACGAGACGGAGATCGCGGTCGTCATCGGGCGCGGCGGACACCGCATCGCCCGCGAGGACGCCTATGACCACGTCGCCGGATACATGATCGGCAACGACGTCACCGCACGCGACATGGCCTTCAAGGACATCGAGCTAAGCCCGCTGTACTCCCAGATCACCCGTGCCAAGGGCATCCCCACCGGTGCCCCCTTCGGCCCCTGGCTGGTCACCAAGGACGAGATCCCCGACCCCCACAACCTGCACCTGCGCTGCTGGGTCAACGGCGAACTCCGCCAGGACGGCTGGAGCTCCGAGATGATCGTCGACATCCCCGGCCTCATCTCCGACTTCAGCAAGGTGCTGGAGCTCTCGCCCGGCGACATCATCTACACCGGCACCACCACCGGCTGCGGCGCCTTCCAGACCCCCCCGACCTTCCTCTTCGCGGGTGACGTGGTCCGCATGGAGATCACCGGTCTGGGCGTCATGGAGACCCCGATCGCCGACGCGACCGGAGCGGGGCAGTGATCGATACCCAACTCCTGATCGTCGGAGGCGGCCCGGTCGGCCTCAGCGCCGCGCTGCTCGCCTCCCAGCACGGCATCCCGTGCATCCTGGTGGAGAAATTCCCCCAGCCCTTCGCCCACCCCAAAGCCCGGGGCGTCCGCGACCGCGGCATGGAACTGTTCCGCTTCTTCGGCCTGGAGAAGGAAATCCGTGCCGAGGCCACCCACAGTCCCCGGCACGGCTTCGTCTACTGCGACTCGCTCAGCGGCGAGGAGTTCGGCCGCACCCCGCCCGGCCAGGAAGACACCACCCTGGGACCGGCCGGCACCTGCCGCATCCCGCAGGACTCCCTGGAGCGCATCCTGCGCGAGCGAGTAGCGGCCGCCCCCGGCGTCCAAGCCCACTTCGGCACCACAGTCCACCGCCTCACCCAGGAAGGCAACCAGGTCCGCGCCCTCATCGAGCCCACCGCCGGCGGTGAGCAGAGTCTGATCACCGCGCAGTACGTCATCGCCTGTGACGGAGCGGCCAGCCCCATCCGTGCCGCGCTCGACATCGAGATGGAAGGAGAGACCGTCGGCTACTGGCAGAGCGTCTACTGGCACGGCGACATCTCCGACGTCATCGGCGAGCGCACCGCCATCCAGTTCCTCACGGCCGCCGAGGACGGCGGATTCGTCACCGTTGCACCGGTGGACGGCCACACCCGCTGGCTCACCTTCCGGATGCGCGGCAAGGACAGCGGTCACCCTGGCCTGCTCACCGAGAACCAGGCCCAGGGCCTGATCGAAGCAGCCGTCGGCCGACCCTGCAGCGTCGAGATCATGAACGCCGCCACCTACTCCGTCGAGTCCCGTGTGGCCTCCCGCTACCGTGCCGACTCCATCTTCCTCGCCGGTGACGCGGCCCACGTCTTCCCGCCCACCGGCGGCTTCGGCCTCAACACCGGCGTCCAGGACGTGCACAACCTCATCTGGAAGCTCGACCTCGTCCTCAAAGGCCTGGCCTCCAAGGAACTGCTGAACACCTACGAGAGCGAACGCCGCCCCGTGGCCCAGTCCAACGCCCAGTGGAGCAAGGAGAACGCCGAGCGCTTCGACGCCGTCTGGGAACCCATCATCACCAAGGCCCCGGCCGGCGACCCCATCGACCACCAGCGCGCTCACCTCGCCGCCCTTGAGCGTGACCTCGCCTTCCGCTACACCGAAGGAGCACTGGCCGGGGGACCGGAGCCCGACGCGGAGGCGAACCCGTTCGCCGTCGCCGTCGGCAGACGCGCACCGCACCTGTGGCTGCGCTCCGCAGGAGAGCGTTCCCTCATCGACCTCCTCGACGGCCACTTCACCCTCCTGTACGGGCCGCAGGGACACCACTGGCACGAAGCCGCCGCGAACATCAGCACACACCTGCACCTGCCTCTGCACACCCACGAGGTGCCCAGCGCCGCATGCGATGTGGACCCCGAGGAGTTCGACCGGCTCTACGGCTTGCCGGCTGGCGGAGCGATCCTCGTACGGCCGGACGGCCACGTGGCCTGGATGCACGGCGACGCACAGCCGGGCGATCACAGCACACTCCTCACGGAAGCCCTGCGCCGGACACTGGTCGGGGACCGGCCGTGACCACCGCCGCGGGCGACCACTACGCGCTGAACCTTTCGCTGCCCCCCTTGCGGGGGCAGCCCCTGGCTCCGCGCATACTCGCCGCCGCGTCCGCCGGGTTCTCGCTGGTCGAGACCTGGTGGCCGTTCTCCACCGGGCGCCCCGCCCGGCCGCAGACCGAAGAACTGCGCACGGCGCTGACCAGCGCCGGCACACAGCTGGTCTGCATGAACATCGACGCGGGCGACTACGCGTCGGGCGAGCGGGGCATCCTCAGCGATCCCGGTCGGCAACAGGCCTGCCGGTCGAGCATCGTGACAGCGGTGGAGTTCGCCTCCGAGGTCGGCTGCCGTCTGATCAACCTCCCCTACGGCAACCGCCTGCCGCACCTACGGGAAGAGGAACAGCACCAGACAGCCCTCGACAACCTGCTCTTCGCCGCCAAGCACGCCGACAGCCACGGCATCTCCGTGCTGGTGGAAGCCCTGAACTCGCTGGACAACCCGGGGTATCTGCTGACCGACCTCGACGTGGCGGCCGACATCGTGTTCCGGACACGGCAGGCAGGATGCCTCAACACCGGACTGCTTCTGGACGTCTACCACGTGGCCCGGATGGGACAGGACCCCGTTGAGGCCATAAGGCGGCATGCACAGTCGCTGCGTCATGTGCAGTTCGCCGACGCCCCGGGCCGGACCTGCCCGGGAACAGGAGACCTGGACTTCGCCCGCATCGTTGCGGCGCTGCGCGACGTCGAGTACGGCGGCCTGATAGGCCTGGAGTTCAACTCCCGCCCCGGGCACCGTCACACCCCCGTGGACGCGCGCTCCTTCGCTGCACGCCACCCGCTGGCGGGTGACACCGTCGGCTGACACGGCCGCCCTTCATACATGCGCATCGGGCCCGGGTCGGCGGTGCCCGATGCACACTTCTCCTGCCCAGAGCATTTAGGGGGTGTTCTCATGAACGCCCCACTGCCGGGCCAGATCGGCTGCCTCCTGCAGGCCACCGGCGAATGCCTCCCCGTGCCCCGGCAGCAGCACCATGCCTTGAGGCAGTGCCGATACGGTCCAGGGAAGCGGTGGCGGCACTGCAGTCGTGCGTGAATCCGCGGCAGACAAGTCCCGGGCCAACATGACCGGGCATCGCGCGTGACCAAGGCATCGCCACTGAACAACACCTGCAGGCCGGGGAAATAGAAGCCGCTGCTGCCCGGTCTGTGGCCGGGCAGGACAAGCGCCTGCGGCCGCCCCGGAACGGCGTCCAGGCGCTGGCCTTCGGTGAACGTGTGCACGCGTGTCACGGTCCGGGCCCCGAACGCGCCCTGGCGGACCATCGTCACGAAGGCCCCGATCGCTGCCGGGCGTCGGAGAAGATAGGGCAGGGAGGAACGCTCAGCCGCGGCGTTGCGCATCGCGCTGTGCGGGCCGCCGGCGAGGGTGGCCTTCTCCCGCTCATGGGCCCAGATCGCCACCCCGGCTTCCTGGAGATGGGCGAGGACACCGGTGTGGTCCGGGTGTGACCTGGCTGAACTGGTTCGCTTCGCACTGGCCGACCCTCTCGCCAGCCACCCGAAGTCTGTCCGTGGCCGCGGCCGAGCGCCCCGAACTCCAGAGCATTCCGTCCCTGCGCGACTACCTGGTCCAGCATCTGCTGGAAACCGACGACACCGAATCCTGGCAGTATGCGGACGCCCTGTGGAACTACTCAACCACGGACCAGCAAGCCAGCATGCTGACCTACGCTCACGACCGCTGCCCAGACTTGGCTCGCTGCGCCAACGGGGCAGATGCGGACCTTCTGGCCACCGGGCTTGTCAAAGCCGACGAACACGCAGACGACGTACTCACTCTGATCAAGGAAGCTCCAGAGTTCGACAAGGCAGTCATGCGCTACCTCGACAACCGACTGGAGCAGGCTGCCTGGACGCCTCTGCTTGCCACTGCGGCGATCGCGGAAGTCAGCGACCCAGCCACCCTCTGGGCTCACGTCCTGCCGTTCATGACCGAAGACCAAAGCAACGTCACCCGGGCAGCTTCGTACATCGGGGGAGTGTCCAATAGACGGCGGATCCGATGATCAAGGAGACGTCTGATGAGCGAGACCATCGTGGGCACCGAGGCGTCGAGGCGCCAGTCGTCGAGTCGGCTGCGGAGGCGGTGTCGGACGAGCAGTTGGTCGCGATGCTGGTCGACCGTGCCCGCAATGACGGGCTGCAGCTGACCGGCGCGCTCATCGAGCACCACCAGGAGTCGGTGCCCGAGGACATCGCCGCGCGCCTTACTGAGGTTTTCGTTAGTTCTGTGGGTGTAGGGCGCTTGGGGGGGTGAGTATCTTGGCGTGCCTTCCGAGTCTCAGTCCGTTGTTTCCGAAGTCTCCGCTCCGCCGCTGACGCGACCGCAGTTGGCCGAGGCCCGACGCATGCGGGCGGTGGAGTTGTTCGAGCAGGGACGCCCCCATGCGCAGATCGCGGGAATGCTGGGGGTCTGTCCCGAGAGCGTGCGGCGGTGGAAGCGCCAGTGGGAACAGGGCGGGGCCCCGGCGCTGTGGCGGTCTCCGGCCACGGGGCGGCCGCCCAAGCTTGATGACGCCCAGGTCGAGCAGGTGCGGGCCGCGTTGGAGCAGGGTGCCCAGGCGCACGGGTTCGAGGCCGATTTATGGACCTTGGAGCGGGTCGGGCTGGTGGTGGAGCGGGTGAGTGGGGTGAAGCTGGCACGGGCGTCGGTGTGGCGGCTGCTGACCGGGCGGCTGGGGTGGAGTCTGCAGCGTCCCCAGCGCCGGGCGGTCGAGCGGGACGAGTCCGAGATCGCCCGGTGGATCGCCCATGAGTGGCCCCGCATCAAAAGGGGGCGGTGAAGAAACGTGCCTGGATCGTGTTCTTCGACGAGTCGGGTGTGTCGCTGCTGCCCCGGGTGCGCCGGACCTACGCGCCCCGTGGCCGGACCCCGACGTTGCGGCACCGGCTGAACTGGAAACGCGCCTCGATGGCCGCCGCTCTGGGATATCACGCCGCGGACGCCGACCGTGGTCCGCGGCTGTGTTTCCACCTCAAGCCGGGCAGCTACGACACCATGGCGTTGATCGAAGTGCTGCGGCAGGTCAAAGCGTTCTATGCGGGTGAGCCGGTGGTGCTGGTGTGGGACGGGCTGTCGGCGCACTGGAGCCGGGACATGCGAGCCCGGGTGGCCGGACAGGACTGGCTGACGCTGGAACGGCTGCCCGCCTACGCGCCCGAACTCAACCCGGTGGAACTGCTGTGGTCGGCGATCAAAACACGCGAGCTGGCCAACCTCACCGGCGACCACCTCGCCGACGTCGCCGATGCCACCGAACGCGCCATCCACCGGGTCTGCTCCGACAAACATCTCCCATGGTCCTTCCTCACCCACACGGGACTGACAATTCATAACCACTCACCACAGAACCAACGAAAACCTCAGTAGGGCTTTTCGGCAACGCGGCGAGGTGCGGTGCCAGGCCGCGCGACCCGGGCGGGCATAGTGCAAGGACCCCTTACACCGGTCTTGCGCGAAGCCGAGCCGCAGCTCGCCACGGCGCTCGGCCGTGCTCTGCGTCCCCTTCCTGCAACGGCACGGAAGCTGCGCAGGGCCATGAGCGGTGGTCACAGCAGCACTCACGCAGACGGGCGCGGAACATTCCTTACAAGGAGGCCGCCGACCTCTGATGTGTTGGCTGCCCATGGCATGGCCGCAGAGAGTGTCAGCCGTGAGTAGTCCAACAGCTCGCGGCTGTCGCCGACGCTGGCCCCTGGGGAAGGGCGGCGGCAGCCGCTGGCTCACAATGCTGACGCGGCGTCGGAGAAGTCCGATGGGCCGGCGTCAGCGTTCGTTCGGGCGACGAGGCCGTTTCGTTCGGATCATCTGATCGTTGGTCCGGTTGTGCCGTTGACTAATGCGCAGTGGGTGCGGATCGAGCCGTTGCTTCCGGATCGGACGCCGAAGCGGGGTGGTCGCTGGCGGGATCACCGTGAGGTGATCGACGCGATCGCCTGGAAGTTCCAGACCGGGAGCCAGTGGGTGCGCCTGCCGGAGAAGTTCGGCAACTGGCGGGGCGTCTACAACCGGTTGCGGATGTGAGCCGTTGACGGCACCTGGGAGCGGGTGTTCACTGCCCTGGTGGCCCAGTCCGCCGCGGACGAGGACCCGGACTGGGCCGTCTCGGTGGACTCCACGATCGTACGCGCTCACCAGCACGTGGCCGGGGCCCGCAAAAAGGGGCCCCGGACTGCGAGCCGGACGACCACGCCATCGGCCGCAGCCGCGGCGGATCGTCCACGAGGATCCACCTCGCGGCCGACGGCCGGTGCCGGCCACTGGCGTTCGTCCTCACCGCCGGGCAGGCCGGCGATGCACCCGTCTTCACGGACGTGATGGACCGCCTGCGCGTTCCCCGCCGCCGTGGACGACCCCGCACCAGGCCGGACATGGTATTGGCCGACAAGGCGTACTCCTCCCGCGAGATCCGAAACCACCTACGCAGGCGCGGTATCCGCGCGGTGATCCCGGAACGGGCCGACCAGCGGGCCAACCGGATGCGCCGCGGACGGGCCGGTGGCAGACCGCCTGCCTTCGACCGGGAGGCGTACAAGCAGCGCAACACCGTCGAGCGGTGCATCAACCGCTTGAAGCAGTGGCGCGGCATTGCCACCCGCTACGAGAAGACCGCGACCATCTACCTGGCCGGACTCCACGTCGCAGGTGTCTTCCTCTGGTCCGCACGCTGATCCGAACGCCGCCCAGTTCACGCCTCGTCGTCCGCCGACCGTGTCAGGTACGCGTGGTTGTCCTCGATGAGGTGGTTCAGCGCGGCCCTGGGGCGGCGAGGCCGTCGATGGCCTCGGACAGCCGGACAGGGGTGGCGAGGAACCAGCAGTGACGATGCCGTCCGGCCGGAAGATCGTCCGAAGCCTAGCCGGCCTCTCAGCTATGGTGTCCGCTTGAGGACCCTCATCCCGCTGCAATTGGCCGTCGCCCACGGGCACGGGAATGATCTCCCGGTCGAAGTGCCCGGCAGCCTGAGCACGCAAGGCGCGGTGGTGGCTGAGCAGAGCGAAGGGGTCGGACTGTGCCTGGGTGATGCCGTTGAGCCGGGCAACCTCTTCCGCCGTTTCCCCATGGACAGGGCGGTCTTGACGGTGTGGGGGTCATCCGCGTCCCGCACGGCGCGATCGGCCTCAGTGAACCGCGGGTTGACGTACCGCCAACCCAGAGCGGTGTCGTGTATCTGTGTGGGCTTCGACCAGGGTGTGCCGGGCTTCTCGATGACCCAGGGAGCGCGGGTCATCGATTCGACACCGTCGGCCACGATCATGTCACCCGGTCCGCTGCGCACGGCCTGGAACGCACTGGCCACTGCCGTGAGTCCGGACGCGCACAGGCGGTTGACGGTATAACCGGGCACCGTGTGGGGCAGGCCGGCCAGCAGCACGGCCATCCGCGCCACGTCGCGGTTGTCCTCGCCCGCCTGGTTGGCAGCGCCGAGGATCACCTCGTCGATCGCCTCGTCGGGCACGCCAGAGCGGTGAACCGCCTCCGCGACGACCAGCGCGGCGACATCGTCGGGACGGACCTTGGCCAGTCCGCCCTTGCGGCGGCCCTGTGGCGTGCGTGCCCCGTCAACGAGGTAGACCTCTTCACTAACGGTCAGCCGTCACGTGGCGGCGGGACTGCAGGATCGAGAACCGGCCGGTGACAAATGCTGGGTCGGTGAGGGCCGCCGTCGCCGCGGGGTTGGCTGCCGTTCCGTGGAAGTCACTGAAGGCGGCTGACTGGTTGACGAACACGGGCCCGGCCAGATTCTCGGACAGATGGACTCCGGCATCGAGGGCGGTGAGGCGGGCACCGCTGAGGACGTCCTCGTTCGTTGAGTGGACGGTCGCCGTCAGGGCGCCGTGCTCGCGCACCGTCGAGCCCAGGACCTCCAGGCTGTGCTCGGTGGAGTCGGTGCTGATCACAAACGTAACCGGGCCGAACCACTCCTGCGAGTAGGCGGCACGGTCGGCGTGCGCGTCCAGGAGACCGATCAGCGGAGTGCGGACCACCGCGTTCTCGTAGTCCGGGTGCGTCAGTGCGCGTGAGGGCAGGATGACCTGGCCCACGGTGGCCGCTTCCTCCAGGCGCGTGAGGATGCCGTCACTGACGATGCCTCCCAGCGTGCCGCAGGCACGCTGGGCGTCCGACAGCAGGCCGTCGACGGCCGCGGCGAGATCGGCTGCGAGCTCAGCCGGGGTCTTCGTTCCCTGGTCCGTGGCGATGCCGCCGGCAGGCACCAGCAGGTTCTGCGGAGTGGTACACATCTGCCCGCTGTACAGGGACAGGGATACGGAGAGGTTGCGCAGCAGTCCCTTGTAGTCGTCGGTGGAGTCCAGCACCACCGAGTTGATGCCGGCCTTCTCCGTGTACACGTGGGCCTGGCGGGCGTTGTCTTCCAGCCAGGTGCCGAACTCGGTGGAGCCGGTGAAGTCCACGAGGCGGACGTCGGGGTGGGTGGCCAGTGCGGGCGCTGTCCGCTCGGTCCTGGAAGAGGCGGCCAGGATCACCACGTCGGGGTTGAAGCCGGCATCCGCGAGCACCTCGCGGGCGATGCGCACGGTGACGGCGAGGGGCAGCACGGCCCGCCGGTGCGGCTTGATCACCACGGGGTTGCCGGTGGCGAGGCTGGCGAACAGTCCCGGATAGCCGTTCCACGTAGGGAAGGTGTTGCAGCCGATGAGCACCCCGACGCCGCGGCCCACCGGCGTGAAGGTCTTCTCCATGGTGATGGGGTCGCCCTTGCGCTGGGGCTTGGTCCAACGGGCTGTCGTGGGGTGGCGGCGCTGCTCGGCCCAGGCGTAGGCGACGGCCTCCAGGGCGCGGTCCTGCGCGTGGGGCCCGCCGGCCTGGAAGGCCATGAGGAAGGGCTGTCCGGTGGTGTGCTGGACGGCGTGCGCGATCTCGAAGCTGGCGGCGTTGAGCCTGAGCAGGATCTCCGCAGCCACGCCGGCGCGGGTGTCGGGGCTCGCCTCGCGCCATGCGGTGCCCGCCGCCTTGGCAGCCTGGATGGCCTCCTCGGGCGAGACGTGCGGGTAGTGCAGGCCGAGGGGGAAGCCGTACGGCGATACTTCACCACTGACGACGGTGCCGCTGCCGGGGTGACCGGGCAGCGTGAAGTCGTTGTTGAGCAGGGCCTTGAAGGCGTTCTCCCCGTCCTCGGCCTGGGTCCCATAGGAGGGGTCCTTGGGAGCCTCGGGGAAGGGGGTCCAGTAGTCGCGTTCCGTCACGGCGACAGCGGCGCGCTCCAGAAGGGCGCGGTGCATGTCGAAGAACTCGTGTGCGGCGGGAGTCGACTCTGTCATGGGGTTACTCCTTGAGATCGTGCTGGTCGTTCGGCGCAGCCGGCTTAGAAGTCGGCCAGAAGTGTCGTCGGGTTCTCCACGCGGTCGGCCACGTAGCGCAGGAAACCGCCCGCTGCACCGCCGTCGCACACTCGGTGGTCGAAGCTGAGAGAGATCTGGACGATCTTGCGCACTGCCAGAGCGCCGTCCACCACCCACGGCTTGTCGATCATGCGGCCGAAGCCGATGATGGCTGCCTCCGGGTGGTTGATGATCGCCGACGAGCCGTCGACTCCGAAGACACCGTAGTTGTTGAGGGTGAAGGTCCCGCCGGTAAGGCGGTCCGGCGGCAGGCTTCCCGAACGTGCCAGGCCGGTGAGACGCTTGAACTCGGCCGCCAGCTCCACCGTGGTCATCAGGTGGGCGTCCCGGACGACAGGTACGACGAGGCCGCGGTCGGTCTGGGCGGCAAAGCCCAGATGGACATGAGGGAACTGAAGGATTTCGCCGGCTTGCGTGTCGACGGTCGAGTTCAGTTCGGGGTAGCGCTGCAGACCTGCCACACAGATGCGGGCGAGGAGGGCCAAGAGGCCGATGCCCCCGTCGGGGCGGGCTGTCTGGAGAGCAGCCTTCGCCTCGAGCAGCCCGGTGGCGTCCGCATCGACCCACGTGGTGGCGTCGGGGATCTCACGGCGGCTGCGGGAGAGCTTGTCGGCAACGGCCCGGCGCAGTCCGCGCAGTGGGATGCGCGTGATCTCGGGCGCTCCCGCGCGGGCGGGTGCCGGCGTCATCGCGGCTGCGGCGGCCGGCTGCTGGACGGGTGTGGCTTGGGCGATGGCCTGCTCCACATCCCGCCGCTGGATCACACCGAACGAGCCGGTTGGCGTGAGGGCCGTGAGCTCGATGTCGTTGTCGCGCGCCAGTTTGCGCACCAGCGGAGAGATGACCAGGAGAGCATGTCCGGGCACGGCGCTCTTGCTCGCCTCGCTGGCCTGCGTGGGCGCCGGCACGCTCTGGTCCGGGGCTGCCGGGGCTGCCGGGGCCGCCTGTGCGCTGTTGGCGGCGGCGCGCTTGCGACGGCGTCGCGACGGCGGGGCGTACCCCGTGCCGTAGCCGATCAGGACGTTGCCCGAGCCGGCCTGCTCCTCCTCGCGGTATCGCTCCGCTGCGGCTGCCTTGGCGGCTTCCTTCGGGTTGGCGGGTTGCGGGACCTGCTCGACGGTGCTTGAGGCCGCGCTGCCGATGGCGATGAGAGGCGTGCCCACGGCGACCGCTTCTCCCACCTCTGCGAACAGCTTCGCGACCGTTCCCGCGAAGGGGACTGGTACTTCGACCGCGGCTTTGGCGGTCTCGACCTCGACGACGACCTGGTCGATGGTGACGGTGTCGCCGACGGCGACCTTCCACTCGACGATCTCTGCCTCGGTCAGGCCCTCACCGAGGTCGGGCAGGAGGAACAGCTGGTCGGTGGTGGTACCGGTCGTCGTCACGATCCCTCCCGTGCGAGGTGGTAGGTGTCGGGCTGGCCGTCGAGCTGCAGCCGGTCGACGGCGTCCAGGACGCGGTCGACGCCGGGGAGGTGGGCGTGCTCCAGCTTCGGCGGGGGATAGGGAATGTCGAATCCTGTGACGCGCAGCACCGGGGCATCCAGGGAGTGGAAGCACCGCTCCTGAACGCGTGCGGCGATCTCGGCGGCGACGCCGGCGAAGCCCTGTGCCTCTTGCAGAACGATGCAGCGGCCGGTCTTGCGCACCGACTCCGCGACCGTCTTGTCGTCGAAGGGCACCACGGTACGGAGGTCTACGACTTCGAGGCTGATGCCTTCCTCGGCAGCCGCCTCCGCGGCCTTCAGGGCGACAGGGACGCAGGGGCCGTAGGCCACCAGCGTGCCGTCCCGGCCCTCTCGGCGGACGACGGCCCGCCCGAACGGGGCGGCCTGACGGGTGACGACGTCGGTGTCTTCCTTCGACCAGTACAGCCGCTTGGGCTCCATGAAGATCACGGGGTCGGGGTCGTTGATGGCGTCCCGCAGCAGCCAGTAGGCGTCTTCGGCCGTCGCCGGGGTGACGACCTTGAGGCCGGGGGTGTGGGCGTAGTAGGCCTCGCTGGAGTCGCAGTGGTGTTCCACGCCGCCGATGCCGCCGGCGAACGGGATACGGATCACCATGGGCAGGGCGAGTCGGCCGCGGGTGCGGTTGCGCAGCTTGGCCACGTGCGAGGCGATCTGCTCGAACGCCGGGTAGGCGAAGGAGTCGAACTGCATTTCCACCACGGGGCGGAATCCGCCCATCGCCATACCCACCGCGAGACCGACGATGCCGGCTTCGGCCAGCGGTGTGTCGAAACAGCGCTCCTCGCCGAATTCCTCGGTCAGTCCGTCGGTGATGCGGAACACGCCTCCCAGCGCGCCGACGTCCTCGCCGAAGACCAGGACCTGCTCGTCGGCACGCAACGCGTCCCGCAAGGCTCCGTTGAGCGCCTGTGCCATCGTCATCGAGGCCATGGATCAGTCCTCCTGGGGGTCGAGCTCGGTGGCCAGCAGGGCGCGTTGTTCGAGCAGTTGCGGGGTGGGCTCGGCGAAGACGTGGTCGAACAGCTCCATCGGGTCGGCCTCGACGTCGGCGTTCATCCCGTCCCGGACGCGAGCCGCGAAGGCCTCGGCCTCCTGCTTGGCCGTCTCGATGTCCTCGTCGGTCAGCAGCTCCCGGCCCAGCAGATAGGTCTCCAGCCGGGTCAGCGGGTCCGCGTTCTCCCACTCATCGACCTCCTCGCGCTCCCGGTAGCGGGTGGCGTCGTCGGCGTTGGTGTGCGACTCCATGCGGTAGGTGTGTGCCTCGACGAGGAAGGGCCCCTTGCCGGATCGGGCGTGTTCGATCGCCGTCTGCAGGACGGACAGGACGGCGACTAGGTCGTTGCCGTCGACCTGCTCGGACGCCACGCCGTAGCCGACGCCCTTGTAGGCGAGCGAAGGCGCGGCGGTCTGCCGGGACAGTGGTACGGAGATCGCGTACTGGTTGTTCTGGATGAAGAACACCACGGGCGCCTTGAACACGGCGGCGTAGTTGAGCGCCTCGTGGAAGTCGCCCTCACTCGTCCCGCCGTCGCCGATGAAGGCCATGACGACGCCGTCTTCGCCCTTGCGGCGGAAGGCTTCGGCCATGCCGGCGGCGTGGATGGTCTGCGTGGCCAGGGGAGTGCACTGGGGGGCCACTCGCGTCGCGGCCGGGTCGTAGCCGCAGTGCCAGCCGCCGCGCAGCAGCGTCAGCACTTCCATCGGGTCGATGTCGCGGGTGACCAGGGCCACGGAGTCGCGGTAGGTGGGAAACAACCAGTCCTGATCCTGCAGGGCCAGGGCACCGGCGATCTGGCAGGCTTCCTGGCCGCGGCTGGACGGGTACACCGCGAGCCGCCCCTGCTTGGTGAGGGCTGTGGCCTGGGTGTCGAACCGGCGGCCGATGACCATGCGGCGGTGCGCTTCCCGCAGCAGCTCGTCCGAGGGCTCGGTGTAACCCGACGGGGGCTTCACGGGCTTGCCGTCAGGCGCGACGAAGCGCACCGGAGAGAGGGAGGGAAGGAGGCTGTCGACCGCGTGGCGGAGCGCCTTGACGGACATCCTGCACCGCTTTCTTTTGACACTTGACACGCGAATCGTGGCCTCGTTCGATATATATGTTCAAGATATCTGACTGAAGGGGAGAGAGATTGCCGATCTCTCCGGGTATGGAGGGCAAAGTGTCGAACCCAGAGGGCCCTGGGGGTCTCGAGACCGGACGTTCTGCCGTCGCTCTCGACGAAATCGACCGCGCGATCATCGCCGCGCTACTGCGCGACGGCCGGATGTCCATCCGCGCCCTTGCCGATCACGTGCACATCTCGCGCGCCAACGCCTACGCGCGCATCGGACGGCTGACCGACGACGGCATCATCTCGGGGTTCACCGCCCAGCTGAATCCGCAGAGACTGGGCCTTGGCACCACGGCCTACGTGTCGGTCACCATCGAGCAGAACGCCTGGCGGTCGGTTGCCGTCAAGCTGAAGGAGATCCCGCACGTTGAGCACTTCGCCCTGGTAGGAGGCGACTACGACGTCCTGGTACTCGTGCGGGCTCCCGACAACACCGCGCTGCGGCGCGTGGTTCTGGAGTCGATCCAGGACATCCCAGGAGTCCGTGCCACCCGCACCTGGCTCGTCTTCGAAGAAGCACGAGGACTTGGTACACAGTGGGAAGCGTCGGACTCCTGAGACGAGGGCCCTAGCGGATTGTCGCGGCTAACTTTTGGGATAGAGGTGGCGCAGTTTGATGCGTGCGTCGTGGGTGGTGAACTGCCAGTTCACCTGACGTCGGTCGGTGTTGGTGGCGTTCTGCCAGGCCGAGAGTTCGGTGTTGAGGATGTCGAGGTCGCTGATCCGGCGGTCGAGGCATTGCCGGGTCAGTGCGGAGAGTTCGATCTCGGCGATGTTGAGCCATGACCCGTGCTTGGGCGTGTGGTGGATCTCGAGGCGCTGGGCCAGGGCGAACGCCTCTTGTGGTTCGAATGCCTCGTACAGTGAGGCGATGGTGTGGGTGTTGAGGTTGTCCATCACCAGCACCACGGCCTCGGCGTCGGGATAGTCCACGTTCAGTAACCGCTTGACCTGGCCGGCCCAGTCGATCCGGGTCCGCTGGGACAGTGCCTGAACGCGACGCCATCCGCATAAGGGTTCGACCCATACGAAGATGGAGCTCGTGCCGCGGCGGATGTACTCGCTGTCCTGGCGGGCGTCGCGGCTGGGGCGGACCGGGAGCGGGTCGTGGGCATAGTCGAGGAGCTGGTAGGGCTTCTCGTCCATGCACACCACCGGACGTGCCGGGTCGTAGGGGCGGGCGTAGACAGCCGGCACGTCTTCCATCCGGGCTGCGAACTGCGCGTTCGCCCGGGGTGGGATGGTCCAGCACTTTCTCGGGTGAGGACGCAGTTCCGTTTTTTAGGACCCTCCCGATGGTGGAGTGGTCCAGATCGGGGATGTCCTCGGCCAGCGCCCGAACCTCTTCGCCCATTGGTGGTTCGGTCTCAAGCCTGATGGCTGGATGACGGGAGCCGTGTGAGCCGATGGGCTCCCGCACGGTTCTGCGAGCGGCGGTGCGTGAGATTGCCGCCGCCGACTCAACTACTTCAAGCACGCGGTCTGCAAAGCCGCCCTGAGCTCCCTGGCCAGTTTCACGCGGCATCGGGTGATCAGCTGGTGGATGGCACTGCGCCGCTGGAAGTGGAAGGACGTCCGCCGACGGTTCACCGACCACACCGGACAGTGGCAAAAGCCCTCGGCAGACGGGATCGACCTGTTCGACCTCCAAGCGGTGACAGTCACCCGCTACCGCTACACAGGCCACACGACCTCCAACCCCTGGACCCACCCCAACCCCGCGCGAACGGCAGAGTCCGTGGAGAGCCCGGTACTCGGATACGGGTACGCCGCGTTCGGCGAGCGGCACGGAGGAACGGACCGGTGGCAACACCGGCACCGCCCTCCGTGCCGACTCAACAGGCACCCCCCCGCTCCGACGGGAACGCGGAAAAAGATTCCGCGGTGAGGCAACGGTCTCGGCCTCTCATGGCCTCTTTTGAACATCTAGGAGGTGCTCATGGGGGTTCGAAAACAGGCCGGGGACATAGAGTTCCAGGCCTTCGTCGTCGGCCGCTGGCCGCGGCTGATGCGCACGGCATTCCTGCTCACGGGGGAGCAGCACGCGGCGGAGGATCTGGTCCAGTCGACGCTGGAACAGGTCTATGTGGCCTGGCACAGGGTCGCCTCGGCCGACCACCCGGAGGCGTATGTACGACGAGTGATGATCAACGCTCATGCCCGCAGGTACCGCAGGAAACTGCGGGAGTTCCTGGTGCCCAGGAGCGAGGACGCGGGCCTGACACACGAGGTGGCCGACACCGGTGACCGGATCGCCCAGGCCGACGACCGCCACACGCTGCTGAAGGCGCTGGCCGAACTGCCGACACGGCAGCGGGAAGCAGTGGTCCTGCGCTACTGGGAGGACCTCACCGAGATACAGACGGCCGAGGCGATGGGCTGTTCGGTCGGCGCGGTGAAGAGCAACGCAGCCAAGGGGATCGCGAAGCTGCGCGCCATATCGGGATTGGCGGAGACAGTGACGCAGGGAGGACGAAAGTGAAAAGCGCGGACTGGGAGACGAGCCACAACATGACACAGCACGACATCGCACTCCTGCTGGCCGACGCGGCCGACGAGGTGAAGATCGGCACAGCCCCCGCCCAGGCGCTGATTCGCGGCGGTCGCCGCCGCAAGGCCCGTCGCTGGGCGGTCGTGGCGACCACCACCCTGGTCGTGGCCGGCTCCACGGGGGCTCTGGCGCTGACGGGGCTGTCCGGTGACGGGGACCGGGGGGTGTCGCCGGCGAGCCGGCCGGTCGCCAGCGCGGAGGCGTCCGAGCCGCACATGCGGACGACCCCCGAGCCGCACATGCGGACGACCCTGGCGAGCGGCACCGACGCGGGAGTGCCGTGGAAGGTGTACATCGACGTGTGGAAGGCTCCGGCGGACACGGCGGAGGCCAAGGCCACCCTGGCGGCGATGGCGAAGTTCGGCGAGCACCCGAAGGACGTCTCCACGGCCTCCGAACTGGTGGGCAAGGTCGCGCACTTCGTCCACCGGGTCACCGGTGAAGAGGCGAGGACCACCCAGATCGTGGACAACGTGGTACCTGAGGACGACGTCCTGTCCGGCGGCGAGTACGGGGGCTTCGTGATCCCGCTGCCCCCCGGGAACGGCACGGCCTCGCAGCGCCTGGTGATCGGCCAGGTCGCCAAGACCGCCCGGGAGGTCACCTGCACCTGGAAGGACGGCACGTCTACCAAGGTCGGCCGTGCGTCCGCGGCCACCGAGACGAACGCCGCCGTTCCGGTCATCCACAGCCCCAAGCACTCGCCCTACGACTGGTTCGCCTGCCTGGCGCCGAAGTCCACCGCGTACGAGGGGATCAAGGTGACGAAGTAGACGACCTGGTGGTCCATGGTCTTTCGGCCCGGGAACGTCAGATCAGGACAGCAGCCGACAGGAGCCGGCGCATGGCGGCCGATGCCGCCAAGAACTTCGATGGCGCGACTGTCTTCGGCGAGACTGTCGTACCGGCACCCCAGGTTTCCGTCCCCAACAGTCTGGCAGTCACCACTCACGTGAATGGCGAGTTGCGCCAGTCCGACACCACCAGCGCACTGCTGTTCAGTGTCAGCGAGTTGGTCGCCTTCGTCAGCCGACATCTCACATTGCGCCCCTGGGACGTGATCGCCACCGGTACCCCTGGAGGCACGGGCTGGTCCATGGACAGTGAGTTGGGCGGAACGGGCCGCATACCGGTCGGCTGCCTGCCGACGCTACTTGCGTCCGGGGGATCAGGTTCTGAGCACCATCGAGAAGATCGGTCACGCCGTGCTGGACGTTGCGTGAGGAAGTCGCGCGTGACACAGCGGCGCTGACCCGAGCGAGCAGTCAGGCTCCCCGCCCTACATTCGCATGCGGACGGCGGGGAGCCCGGCATGTCAGCGGCGTATGCCGGCGAAGGCATCCACCATCGCCTCAGCCACTTCTGACAGGTGATCGGTCATCAACTGCGCGGCCGCCTGGTGATCGCGCGCCTCGACCGCAGCCAGAATCTCCTGATGCGCATCCAGCTCCGCTGTCGAGGTGATGTGGCCTTCGACCTTCGGCATCAGATGGTGCAGCCGGCGCACCTCGTCGAGCTGGTCGGTCAGAATGGCCAGAGCTCTGCCGTTGCCGGTCATGGCCGCCAGCTCGGTGTGAAAGGCCCGCGCCGCGCCGAGCGCAGGCTCGATCGACGCAGCACCACGGCTCTGTTCGGAGCAAAGGCTCGTCAGCCGTGCAATGTCATCGGCATCGCGAAGCTGAGCGGCCTGCGCGGCTATCACCGGCTCCACCATCCGACGGACCTCAAACACCTCTCGGATGTCTTCGAGCCGCACTGGCCGCACCAGATAGCCCTTGCGGGGCATCACCACGACCCAGCCGTCCTGCAGCAGCAGACGCAGTGCCTCGCGCACCGGCGTCTTGGAGATGCCGTAGCGCGTGGCCAGCTCAGGCTCCAGGAGAAGGGCGCCAGGACCATGACGAACTCGCAGGATCTCCTCCTTGAGCCGGTGGTAGACCTGCTCCGTCAACGAGAGCTGGCGAGCGGGCGGCTCGTCCACCTCAGTCGTGTCCAGGGTCCTGCGCTGCGCCATGGACGCCTCCACTTCATTCGTCAGCCATGCCAAAGGTATATCTGTGTGGATCGAGTTCAGACAACCGGACTATGCGTCTACTCACCTGGGCGCAGCGCGACCCGCCGTCTTGTTCGGAGTAAGTCACGGTTGAAGCACTGTTCCTCCTCCGTGTCATCGCGACATGCTGCCTCGTGATCCAACTACTTGCCAGTCATCGGACCTCCGCGCCAGTGCGGACGTCCGGGGGAAGCAGGCAGACCTACGGATACTCGACGGGAGGGCACTTGGACACCGCGCTCCACTAGGTCATGCCCCAGACCGAGCGCTGTGGGAGCACCGTGCGCGAGGGACCAGGCAGTGCACACAGGCTGCGGGGCGCTTCCCAGACGCTCTCGAAGCCGAAGACGTATATGGCGTACGACGGTGGCCTGCAGGAACTTGTACTCAGCCGAGCCGGACACGACGGCCGAGCGTCCGTTCATTGTGTCCGTCGGGCCACCGTGCGCCCAGCGACCCTGCCGGAGTACACGCAGGGGCCGAACATAGTGCCCTCGAGTGCTGCCCGGCCGTTGATGTGGCCCCCAGCCATCCCCGCCACCTCCCCGGCAGCATAGAGACCTGCCACGGCATCTCCTGAGGGCGTGAGCACCTCGCACCCAGGACCAGTCCGCACACCGCCGAGGTTCTTCTGGGCCATCGGAAAGAGCTGAACTGCGAGAAGATCACCCGTAACCTCGTGCAAGCCGACCAAGGAGCGGCCGGTCAGTGGGTCGGTCGCAGCACCTGACCGGATAGCGGCGTTGAGCTCGCTGATGGCATGGACCACGGCCTCCTCTGGCAGTCCAGCGGCCCGAGCCAACGCCTGTGGTCCGTCGCCGGCACTGACGTAGGGCGACTCGACCCAGAACCGTTTCATGGCTTCCGGATTGGGGCCCTCGGGCGTCCCGTAGTACTCGTTGTCGATCAGCAGGATCTGATCTGCCTCGGCCGCAGGAAGGACAAGCCACGCCGTGCAACCAGGCTGAGCGAGCAGACCCTTGGTGCCCGAGTAGCCTCCGCGCAGAGACTCGTCGTGGAACCGTCGGCCCTCCGCGTTGAGCCAGATCTCCGTGCTGACACCTCGGATCCCCAGGCCGCGGGCACCGGAGGCGTCACTCGGATCGGGGGTGCCGTAGGGGTATACCCAGATGTGGTCTAGGTGTGTGAACTGAGCACCGGAGGCCTCCAGCAAGCCGTGCCCCAGGCCGACTGCGGTGGGAGAGCCGCCCGCGAGGATGCGGGGCAGTTCACGCAGCTGCGGTGCGTGCTTGAGTACCTGTTCCTTGCTGCCGATGAATCCACCGGTGCAGACGACGACGGAGCTCGTGGGGAGAGTCTCCGCTACCCCAGCGCTCCGTGTCCGTACGCCTGTGACCTGGCTCTGGCTGAGGCAGACTTCCTCGGCCGTGATGCCGGTCCGGATCGTCACCCCGAGTTCCCGCGCGCGGGCCTCCACCACTTCGACGATGCGACGGCCCCAGCCCACGGGAAGGTGCCAACGCGGCACGCTGTTCCCTTCCGGCTGGTCTAGGGCGTGCCACTCAATACCCAAGTCAGCGCACCACTGGTACACCTCACGCGCGCTGTCGGTCGCGTACCGTCGCGCCCACTCGAGATCGGCGGTCGGTCCGCCCATCCGCTCCCAGTCAGCCAGGGCAAGGTCGACACTGTCGATAATGCCCCGTGAGCGTTGGAGCGGTGTGTCAACCAGGAAGCAGGCGGCACCGCTCATGGCGGACGCCCCGCCGACCGTGTCGGCTGCTTCGAGAACCTGAACGGTAAGTCCTGCCTCAGCCGCCTCCACCGCGGCGGCCAGGCCGGCTACTCCGCTGCCGATGACGATGAGGTCCGGGCCGGGAGCGGAGTGGTGCACGCTGTTCATCGGGTTGCCTCCGTGATCGTGGTCTTGTCGATGTCCTTCACTTCGGGACGCCCCGTCATTCCCATGCACGACTCGAGTTCACGCCGCAGGAATTCGAGAACGCCGTGCACTCCGGCCGCACCGTGAGCGGACAGCCCCCAAAGGACGGGACGGCCGACCAATACCGCCCGTGCTCCCAGCGCCAGCGCGATCAGCACGTCACGCCCGTGTCGGATACCGCCGTCCACGAGGACCTCGGGTGCGTCGGAACGTGCCGCCACGGCGTCCACCACCTCGGTCAGACACCGAGCAGTGGGGCGGCCATGGTCCAGGGCGCGTCCTCCGTGATTGGACACGATGACCGCGTTGACCCCGTTGTCTGCCGCCTGCACGGCGTCTTCAGCGGTTGTCACGCCCTTGACGACGATGGGTATGTCCGTGATGCCCCGGAGCCACTCCAAGTCCTTCCAGGTGACCCGGGCGTCGTGATCCCATTCACCGCCCGACAGATGCGCGCTGCGGTCCAGGACGTAGAGGGGCGGCCCGCCGGGGAGGTGGCCGACTGCATACCGCATCCGCTCACCCAGCAGCGGCCGTACCGGGAGATCTGCAGTGAGGCACAGAGCCTCCGCGCCGAGGGCGACGGCACGGGTGAGGATCTCCCGCAGCGTGCCCCGGTCGCGGCGCCAGTAGAACTGGAACCACGAGGAACCATCAAGGCCGAGCACGTCCTCCATCGGCGTACCCGTGCCTGAGCTGAGCACCATGGTGGTGCCGAAAGCGGCTGCACCTTCCGCTGTGGCGATCTCACCCCGGGGGTGCGCCAGTGTGTGCAGGCCGGACGGGGCAACGAGGATCGGCGCCGCGAGCTTGCGCCCCAGCACGCTGACCGAAGTGTCGATGTGGGAGACGTCGGTCAGTACCCGCGTACGGAGAGACCAGTCGAGCCATGCTTGCTGGTTGGCCTGGACCGTGGCATTGGAGCCGGCTCCGTCCTGGATCATCGCTCGCACGGGCTCGGGCCACCTCTGCTCCGCCCAGGTGCTGAGGGCGGCGAGATCGGACAGATCGCCGATGGGCGGTGGTGCGCCGGGGGAGGGCGCGTCGTTGTGTAGTGCCATGGCATGAGGATTAGCAGATATATCTAGGAAATACTATTGACATGGTAGTGAAATCTGATGACCATCTCGGCATTCGATCCCGGCTGACTCGCGAGAGGTCCATATGACCAAGCACCGCCGTTCAGCTTCTCTCGCCGCCACGCTTGCGGCGGGAGTCGTGCTCCTCGCCGGATGCGGCTCGGAGACTGATTCCAGCTCGACGTCCGCCGCTGACGGCGTCACGTCAGTGAAGGTCGGCACCTCGCCCACGCTGGCCGACGCGTCCCTCTATCTCGCCATGGAGGACGGAACCTTCACGCAGCACAAGCTCAAGGCGACTCCGCAGGTCGTGACCTCAGGCGCGCAGGCGCTGCCCCTGCTGCTCAACGGGCAGATCCAGTTCACGGCTGCCGACCCCATGGGGGCGATCAAGGCAATCAAGGAGAAGATGCCCGTCAAGATCATCGGCCAGGGCCCCGTGAACACCATCGCGCCGGACAAGGACTCCACCGTGATGGTCGTGGGGTCCGGCAAGATCAAGTCGCCGGGTGATCTGTCCGGCAAGACCGTCGCCGTCAACGCCCTGAACGGCCTGGCACAGATCGCTGCCAAGGCGGCCATCGACAAGAAGGGCGGAGATTCTGAAGAAGTCAGATTCGTCGAAATGTCGCTCACTCAGATGGTCGCCGCCGTGGAAAACGGAAAAGTCGACGGAGCGGTTCTCAATGAACCTTTCGTGGCCCAGGCCCGGGAAGCAGGGTTGAAGGACCTGATGCCGGTGATGTCCACGGCAATCCCGACCGTGCCGAACATCGTCTACCTGACGTCCGAGCGTTACGCCAAGAGCAACCCAGAGGTGGTCGAGCGCTTCGCCGCCTCGCTGGACCAGGCGAACGCCACTCTGAGCAAGGACCCCCAGAAGATCCGCGAGGTTGCTCAGAGGTCGACAGAGACCAGCGCCGACGTCCTCGCGAAGATCACCCTCCCCACCTTCCCGGACGAGCCGCTGCGCCAGACCCCCCTGGACGTGCTGCAGAACGTGATGGTCGACTACAAGGCCCTCGACGCCCGCATCGACCTCTCCTCCTACATCGTGACCTCGAAGCCATGAGCACCATCACCGAGAAGCCCCGGCACACCGCCGCTGCGACCCGGAGGGAAGGGAAGGGCGTCACCAGTGGGCGGACGGCAATGCTCGGTGTGCGCGTACTCTGCATCCTCGTTTCCCTCGGAATTTGGCAGGCACTCGTCGTCGCCGGCATCCTGCCGGAGTCCGGCGTTGCTGCACCCTGGGACATCGCCGGAGCCTTTGCGTCCATGCTGACCGGCGATGCCCTGTGGTCGGCCATCGGGGACACAGCCTCTTCATGGGCCATCGGGCTGGGCATCTCTCTGGCGGTGGCAATTCCGGTAGGACTGCTACTTGGTGCGAGTGGACTTCTCTACCGGATGTCCCGCTTCACCATCGACTTCCTGCGGTCCATCCCGCCGATTGCCCTCATCCCGCTCGCCCTCCTGCAGTACGGAGCCACCGCAAAGATGACCCTGGTCCTAGTGGTCTTCGGGTCCCTGTGGCCGGTGCTCCTGCAGAGCATGTACGGCATGCACCAGATCGACCCGTCGCTCAGGGACATGGCCCGCACCTACGGAATCAAGCGCAAGCACTATGTCCGGTTCATCGTCCTTCCCGGCGCCGCTCCCTTCGTCGCTACCGGCGTCCGGGTCGCCGCGACCATGAGCCTGCTGCTGGCCATCGGCGCCCAGCTCATCGGCGGAGCGCCGGGTCTCGGCGCCCAGATGACCACATATGAACAGGGCGGTGACATCCCTCGGATGTGGGCTGTGGTCGTCATCACCGGGCTCCTCGGCGTCCTGCTCAACCGAGGTCTGCTCGTACTGGAGAGGAGAGCACTGCGATGGCACTCGGCCTACCGTCCAACCGTGACGCACTGAAGGGCCGGCCTCTTCGGCTGCTGTCGAACGTCGCCCTGGAACTGATTCTGCCTGTCTCGGCTGTCGCCGCATGGTGGTTCTTCAGCTCCGGCAGCACCTCGGCATACTTTCCGCCGCTGTCGGACAGCGTCGAGGCCCTGCAACGAGTCTGGCTCTTCTCCCACTTCGCATCCGACGCCGTACCGAGTTTGCTCCACCTGGCCACAGGCATGGGCATAGCCCTCGTCATCGGCGTCGCAGCCGGCCTCGTGCTGGGCCTGGTGCCCTTCCTCGCCAACGCATGCTCACCGCTACTGGAGTTCGCGCGCGCAACGCCAGGAGTCGCTCTCGTACCGGCCGCCCTTCTGCTGTTCGGTATCGGTGCGGACATGCAGGTGAGCCTCATCGCCTATGGCACGGTGTGGCCCATCCTGCTCAACACCGTGGATGGTGTTCTTTCGGTGGACCCCGTCGTGAGAGACGTCGCGACGAGCTACCGGCTCCGACGCAGTGACCGTGTGCTGCGGGTCGTGCTCCCAGCTGCCAGCCCGCAGATCATCGCGGGTGCCCGCACCGCCCTGTCGATCGGTATCACCGTCATCGTGTTCAGCGAGATGGCCGGATCGACCAACGGCATCGGATTCCGCATTCTGCAGGCGCAGCGATCGTTCGCCATCGCCGACATGTGGGCCGGGATGCTGTTCCTGGGAATCATCGGCTACCTCGTCAACATCGCCTTCCGCGGCCTGGAGAACTACCTGCTGCGCTGGCACCGCGGCACGCAACGGATGGAGCAGCAATGGGTCCTGCACGCACCACCCGGTCGCGGCCCTTCCGTGAGGCCCGGCGGAACGCACCGGATGAGGAGACAACTGGCATGGCAGGCCCGACCAGGTACGACGCACAAGAGGCCACTTCGGATGCGCACGTCGCGAACGACAAGGTGGTACTGCGAGTACAGGGACTCACCAAGTCGTACGCCGGGAAACCGGTCCTCGGCGGCATCGACGCCGAAGTCCGCAGCGGCGAGTTCGTCTGCATCGTCGGACCGTCAGGCGCCGGCAAGACAACTCTCCTGCGCTGCCTCGGCGGGCTGATGGCGCCCACCGAAGGTTCCGTCTACATGGAAGGAGTCCTGGTGGAGCAGCCGCCAGAGAAGCTGTCGGTCGTCTTCCAGGACTACAGCCGGTCACTCATGTCGTGGATGAGCGTGCTGGGCAATGTCACCCTGCCGCTGCGCTCGCGGGGCATGGCACGCCACGAGCGCGAGCAGGCCGGTCTGACCGCGCTGGCCGGCGTGGGCCTGGAGGGCTGCGAGCACCAATATCCCTGGCAACTGTCCGGCGGCATGCAGCAGCGAGTGGCGATCGCGCGGGCCCTGGCCTACAAGCCTGAGGCGCTGCTGATGGATGAGCCCTTCGCATCGGTCGATGCCCAGACACGTGCCGACCTCGAAGACCTGACGCTTCGCGTCCGCCGGGAGTTCGGCGTCACCGTCGTCCTGGTCACCCACGACATCGACGAAGCCGTCTACCTCGCCGACCGTGTACTTGTCCTGTCCGGCCGCCCTGCCACCGTACGTGCCACCGTCGACGTCCCCCTGCCCTCCGACAGAGACCAGCTGCACACCAAGTCACTGCCGGAGTTCGCCGAGCTGCGCTCACAGGTGCTGAAGCTCATCCAGCAGTGCTGACGACTCGGACGGCACGGAGAGAGGGCAGCAGCACGACGGCGCACCGGGACCGTGCGCCCGGTCGGCTTCCCGCCAGGCGCTTCGCATAACGCCAGACGAGCCGCGGCGCGTAACAGGGCCCGAGAGCAATCCAGGACCTCGAACCGGTACTCGTTTCCCGCCTCACTCGGAAGAGAGACACGGTCGCGCCGTACCGGCGAGGACCCTCGGCGCCTCTCGGTCTCACAGGGCCTTGAGCTTGCCAGCCCTACATCCCGCCCCGGACCTGCCCCGGTGTCCACGCGCCTCACCTGAATGGGTCCGGGACTCCGTGCTGCCAACATTCCTGCTACTCACTGCACTTGAGACAAACATTCCTCCTCCCGCTGCGCACGCCGGTGACCGCACCAAGGGGTGAACGGATGCGGGCGCACAAAGGGCACCGAACGCACTTGTCTCCCGACCGAACATTCGGTTAGTCTGCGGTTGGGCTAGTCACGACAGCCCCGGGCCCGGACACGGAGGCCACCCCAGCCTCCTCAACTCCCTCGGTCTTCCACCCCCATAGACCGTCCGAAGAAAACAGCCGTGCGTCCAGGCTCCGAACGCCGGCCCTCCCTACAGGCCGGCGGCTCTTCGCCCGGCCTCCGCCCCCGTCACCGGGAGCTTCGCAATCCCCGGCGCGCCTTCCACCCACCGCCAAGGAGCAAGCCATGCCACAGGACGTCTACTTGATCGACGGAGCGCGAACGCCACAGGGCCGCTACGGCGGAGTCCTGGCATCGGTACGCCCCGACGACCTGGCCGCGCTCGTGGTCGGTGAGGCCGTTCGCCGAGCCGCGATCCCGCCCGAATCCGTCGATGAGGTCATTCTCGGTGCTGCCAACCAGGCAGGGGAAGACAACCGGGACGTGGCGCGCATGGCGGTCCTGCTGGCAGGCCTCCCGCACGCCGTACCCGGATACACCGTCAACCGGCTGTGCGCGTCCGGTCTGACGGCCGTGGCCTCCGCAGCCCAAACCATCCGCTCCGGCGAGGCCGACCTGGTCATCGCGGGAGGAGTGGAGTCGATGACCCGGGCGCCCTGGGTCATGGCCAAACCCGGCACTCCCTGGGCCAAGCCGGGCGAAACGCATGATACATCTCTGGGATGGCGCTTCGTCAATGAACGCTTCGCCGCCGCCGACCGCGCCGTGCCCGCCGATGCCGGGCCACGGACGTCAAAGGTCACGCTGTCGATGGGGGAGACGGCTGAGGAGGTCGCCGCACTCGACGGCATCACACGCTCCGAGTCCGACGCATTCGCACTGGGCAGCCACCAGCGGGCGCTGGCTGCCCAGACAGCAGGCCACTTCGACCGCGAGATAGTGTCAGTCGCGGTCAAGGACGGCGAGGTCACCCGCGACGAAGGGCCGCGGCCCTCCACCACGCTGGAGAAGCTGGGAGCACTGCGCGCCATCTTCCGCAAGGACGGCATCGTGACCGCGGGGTCGGCCTCCCCCCTGTCCGACGGTGCGGCCGCGCTTGTCGTAGCGAGTGCAGCTGCCGTCGAACGGTACGGGCTGACTCCTCAAGCCCGCATTGTGACGTCGGCTTCCGCGGGAGTGCAGCCGAACCTCATGGGACTCGGTCCCGTCCCCGCCACCGAGAAGGCGCTCACACGCGCTGGCTGGCAAACCGCCGATCTGGACGCGGTCGAGTTGAACGAGGCATTTGCTGCGCAGGCGCTGGCGGTAATCCGCCGCCTCAAGCTGCAGGAAGACACGGTCAACGCCAGCGGCGGCGCGATCGCCCTGGGCCACCCCCTGGGCTGCTCGGGCGCACGCATCCTGCTCACCCTGATGGGCCGACTGGAACGCGAGGACGCGCGCAGGGGCCTCGCCACACTCTGCGTGGGCGTCGGCCAAGGCGTCGCCATGCTGGTGGAACGGGTATGAGCGCCGACTTCGCCACCCTGCTGGTCGACGAACGGGACGACAGAATCGTCGTCACGCTCAACCGGCCAGAGGCCCGCAACGCAATCAGCGGCCAGATGATCGACGAACTGCACGAGGTATGCGCCGAGCTGGAACGACGGCCCAAACTGCTCCTGCTCACCGGTCATGACCGGGTCTTCGCGGGCGGTGCAGACATCGCTGAGCTGCTCCAGCGTGGAAGCACCGAGGCTCTGCAGGGAATCAACAGTCGACTGTTCGAGCGAGTGCGGCGGCTCCCTATGCCCACACTCGCCGCAGTGGACGGATGGGCCCTGGGCGGAGGAGCGGAGCTGGCCTACGCCTGCGATCTGCGCATCGCCGGACCGGACGCCATCTTCGGCAACCCGGAGCCAGGCCTGGGCATCCTCGCGGCAGCCGGTGCCTGCTGGAGGCTACCCGCACTGGTTGGCGAATCGATCGCCAAGCAGGTACTGCTCGCCGGCCGAAACCTGAACGCCGATGCCGCACTCGCCGCCGGGCTCGTCATGCACGTGTTCCCGGCCGACACGCTCCTGGACGAGGCACACGCACTCCTCGACCGCATGGCCAGGTCGTCCGCCACGGCACTGCGGTTGACAAAGCTCGTCGTGGACTCGCCCGGAGCCCACCCCGTCGCCGACGACCTCGCTCAGGCCGTTTTGTTCGAGGGACAGGACAAGAAGGAGCGCATGACGCGCTTTCTGGAGAAGAGGACCAGCCAATGACCACCGCACCCGCAACCGTCGGCGTAATCGGCGGCGGTCGCATGGGCGCCGGGATAGCACAGTCCTTCGCCACCGCCAGCTCAACGGTCACCGTAGTGGAGAGCAGCCCCCAGGCCGCAGCCGCAGCACTGGACCGTATCGCCACCGGGCTGAAGCGGGCCGCGGAACGGGACCAGCTGACCGAGCGAACCGATGACGTTCTCGCCCGCGTGACCCTGGTACACACGGTCGAGGAGCTGACCGGCCACGCCGATCTGGTTGTGGAGGCGGTTCCCGAAGACGCCGCACTCAAGGCGCGCATCATAGCCGCGGCCGAGAAGTCGGTGAGCGAGACGACCGTCATCGCGAGCAACACCAGCTCACTCTCCGTAACGGAACTCGCCTCGTCCCTCCGACGGCCGGAACGTTTCGTCGGCATGCACTTCTTCAACCCCGTGCCCGCCTCCAGCTTGGTGGAAATCGTCCTCGCCCCCGAGACCGACGCCGACACCAAGCGCAAAGCACTTGAGTGGACTCACAGTCTCGGCAAGCAGGATGTCGTCGTCAGGGACTCACCCGGGTTCGCCAGCAGCCGACTCGGCGTGACCCTGGGACTCGAAGCGATCCGCATGGTTGAGGAAGGTGTCGCCGAACCCGAAGCCATCGACGATGCGATGCGGCTCGGATACAAGCATCCGATGGGGCCCCTGCGCCTGACCGACCTGGTAGGGCTCGACGTGCGCCTCGCCATCGCCGAACACCTCCACGCCACCCTCGGCGACCGGTTCGCCCCACCCCAACTGCTCCGTGAAAAAGTCGCCCGCGGAGAGCTGGGACGCAAGACCGGGCAGGGGTTCCACACATGGCAGTGAACGCACAAGAACACCAGGCCATCTACCGGACCGACGGCGCTGTCGCAGTCATTGAACTCTGCCGACCGGACGCCGGCAACGCCCTGGACCACCGCCTGCGTCAAGGTCTCCTCGATGCCGTGCGCCGAGTACACACCGACCAAGAGTCCATCCGCGCCGTTCTGCTCACCGCAAAGGGACGGCACTTCTGCGTAGGCCAGGACCTCAAGGAGCACGCGCGCTCCCTCGAAACCGACCCGGACTCGGCCTTCGACATCGTCCGCACCGAGTACAACCCCCTGATCGAGGAACTGACCTCGCTGCCCCAGCCCGTCGTCGCGGCTGTTGAAGGAGCCTGTGTCGGGGCCGGCCTCGGCCTCGCCCTCGCAGCCGACCTGCTGATAGCTGCGGAACGCGCAAAATTCGCGACGGCGTTCACCGGTATCGGTCTGGCCGCCGACAGCGGCCTGAGCCGTGCGCTCGCTCAGGCAGTCGGCCCAGCCCGAGCACGTGCACTGATACTGCTCGGCAACCCCCTCGACGCACACTCGGCCCAGCAATGGGGTCTGGTCCACCGAGTCGTTCCGGAAGGCAAGGCGACAACTGAGGCACTGGCACTGGCCAAGCGACTCGCCGACGGACCCACGGCCGCTTACGCCGAAGCCAAGGCACTGCTGCAAGACAGCGACGCACTCGACACCGCCGCTGTCCTCAACCGCGAAGGAGCGGCACAGGAACGACTGGGCAAAACGGCAGACCACCGCAACGCCGTCCGAGCATTCCTCGCCGGACGACGCCCCGAATTCCAGGGCCACTGACACCACATGACAGGGGACACCCGCATGAACGACAAACAGCACCCATCAAAGGAGCTCACCCGTCACTTCGACGCGACGATCGCGCGCGACCAGCGCATCGAGCCGCGGGACTGGATGCCCGACGGCTACCGCGAGACGCTGATCCGGCAAGTCGCCCAGCACGCGCACTCGGAGATCATCGGCATGCAGCCCGAGGGCGAGTGGATCACCCGGGCCCCGTCGCTGCGCCGCAAGGCCATCCTGTTCGCCAAGGTCCAGGACGAGGCCGGCCACGGGCTGTACCTGTACTCGGCGGCCGAGACCCTCGGCGCGGACCGCGACGACCTCACCCAGCGGCTGATCGAGGGCCGCCAGAAGTACTCGTCGATCTTCAACTACCCGACCCTCAGCTTCGCCGACGTCGGGGTGATCGGCTGGTTCGTGGACGGCGCCGCGATCTGCAACCAGGTGCCGCTGTGCCGCAGCTCCTACGGGCCCTACGCGCGCGCGATGGTGCGCATCTGCAAGGAGGAGTCCTTCCACCAGCGGCAGGGCTACGAGCTGCTGATGACGATGATGCGCGGCACCGACGCCCAGCGCGAGATGGTCCAGGACGCGGTGAACCGCTGGTGGTGGCCGTCCCTGATGATGTTCGGCCCGCCCGATGACGCCTCGCCCAACTCGGCGCGGTCGATGGCCTGGAAGATCAAGCGGCACAGCAACGACGAACTGCGCCGCCGCTTTGTCGACATGACCGTCCCGCAGGCCGAGAAGCTCGGCGTCACCCTGCCCGACCCCGAGCTGCGCTGGAACGAGGAGAGCGGTCACCACGACTTCGGCACCCCCGACTGGGACGAGTTGACGCGCGTCATCAAGGGCGACGGACCCTGCAACGCCGAGCGCGTCGACCGCCGACGCGTCGCCCACGAAGACGGCGCCTGGGTACGCGAGGCCGCCACAGCCCACGCGGCGAAGAAGACGGCACAGGTCCAGGAAGGCGCGGCAGCATGAGCGACACGAGCACGAAGGAAACCTGGCCGCTGTACGAGGTGTTCGTGCGCGGCAAGCGCGGACTCAACCACGTCCACGTCGGCTCGCTGCACGCCGCCGACGACGCCATGGCCCTCACCCACGCCCGCGACCTCTACACCCGGCGCAACGAGGGCGTGAGTATCTGGGTGGTGCGCTCCGAGCACATCGCCGCCTCCACCCGGGACGAGAAGGACCCCTTCTTCGCCCCCAGCGCCGACAAGGTCTACCGCCACCCGACCTTCTACGACATCCCCGACGACGTCCCCCACATCTAGGAGCAGGGCATGAGCGATGACCACGTCTACATGACCCTCGCCGAAGGGCACGACGACGGCGACGCCCGCTGGGCGTTCGGCACCGGCTTCGAGGACCCGCTGCACGGCGTCGACACCACTGTGCCGGCCGGCATCGACCGGGAACAGCTCGCCGCGAGCTGCGTGGCGCTGGGCGATGACGCCCTCATATCGGCCCAGCGTCTGGCCGAATGGACCACCCGCGCCCCCGAACTGGAAGAGGAAGTCGCCCTCGCCAACATCGGTCTCGACCTCCTCGGCCAGGCCCGGCTGCTCTACTCCCGCGCCGGGCAGGCCGACGGTACCGGCCGTGACGAGGACGCCTATGCCTACTTCCGCGATCCCGCGGACTTCCGCAACGTCCGCCTGGCCGAACTGCCCAACGGCGACTTCGCGTTCAGCATGGTGCGACTGCTGGTATTCGCCAGCTGGCGACTCGCACACTCCGAGCGCCTGACCGCCGCCGCGGACCCCATCCTCGCCGCCATAGCCGCCAAGGGTGTCAAGGAACTCGCCTACCACCGGCAGTACGCCGCCGAGTGGTGCGTGCGCCTGGGCGACGGCACCGAGGAGTCACACCGCCGAATGCAGGCAGCACTGTCGGACGTAGCCCCCTATCTGGATGAGCTGTTTGCCGCACACGATGTGCGCAGCGAGGTCGTCGCGGTACTGCGGCAGGTGTGCGACACAGCTGATCTGTCCTTGCCCGTGATCAAGCCGTTCCCAGGGAGCGGCAGAAGCGGGGACCACACAGAACACCTGGAGCCGCTCATGGCGGAATTGCAGTCTTTGGCGCGTGCACACCCGGAGGCGACATGGTGACCGCGCTGGCGGACACCCGGCGCGCCCGACAGATCGCGGAGCAAGTGCCGGACCCCGAACTGCCCATGCTCACCTTGGCCGACCTCGGTGTGCTGCGCGGTGTCGAGGCTGACACGGACGGCACCGTCGTCGCCCGCCTCACCCCAACATATTCGGGATGCCCGGCGATGGCCGAGATGCGCGCGGCCGTGTCGGCAAGACTGCGCGCCGCCGGATACACGCGCGTGGACGTCCGCACCGTGCTCGACCCCCCGTGGAGCACGGACTGGATCACCCCCGAGGGCCGCCGCAAGCTCGCCGAGCACGGCATCGCCCCGCCCGGCCCCGCTCCGCGACGCGCGCCCGGCCCCGTGCCATTGGTGCTGTCACCGACGCGGCATCAGGCCCCGTGTCCGCGCTGCGGCTCGGGAGACACCGAGGAGACCTCCCGGTTCGGCGCCACCTCGTGCAAGGCGCTGTGGCGCTGCCACGCCTGCCGCGAGCCGTTCGAATACGTCAAGGAGATCTGATGGCAGACCTGCTGAGCCCTGCCCCGGTCCGAGCGGTCCGCCGCCGGCCCGCTTTCCATCCACTGCGCGTGGCCTCGATCCAGCGGCTGTGCGACGATGCGGTCGCCGTCGCCTTCGAGATCCCAGAAGAACTGACCGACGCCTTCATGTTCACCCCGGGCCAGTCGCTTACCCTGCGCCGACAGATCGACGGGCGCGACGAGCGCCGTTCGTACTCCATTTGTGCTCCCATAGGGGAACGGCCGCGGATCGGCGTGCGCGAAGTGGCAGGCGGCCTGTTCTCCTCCTGGCTGGTCCATGAGGTCCGGACCGGAGACGTCATTGACGTCATGACGCCAGCCGGCATGTTCACCCCGAGCCTCGACGAGTCCGGTCACCACGTGCTGATCGCGGCCGGCTCCGGCATCACCCCCATGCTGTCGATCGCCGAGTCCGTCCTTGCCGCTGACGACCGCTCCCGGATCACCCTCTTCTACGGCAACCGCCGCACCGACTCAGTGATGTTCGCCGACGAACTAGCGGACCTCAAGGACCTGCACCCTACCCGCCTCCAGCTCGCTCACGTACTCTCCCGCGAGCCCCGCGAAGCGGAGGTCCTCTCCGGCCGCCTCGACGCCGACCGGCTCGCCGCGCTCGTGGACAAGCTGGTCGAGGTCAGCACCGCTGACCACTGGTGGCTGTGCGGGCCGCACGGCATGGTCCGGGACGCCCGCAGCGTGCTCGACGATCTCGGTGTTCCGGACGAGCGCATCCACCAGGAGCTCTTCTTCGCCGACGACGAACCCGTGCGCGAGGTACGCCACGAGGACGCCGTCGTCGACGGACCGGTCAGCCAGGTCACCGTCACGCTCGACGGCCGCACTACCACCAGCGCCCTTTCACACCAGGAGTCGATCCTGGACGGCGCCCAGAAGACCCGCCCCGACCTGCCCTTCGCCTGCAGGGGCGGCGTCTGCGGGACGTGCCGCGCCCTGGTCGTCGACGGGGAGGGCGAGATGCGTCGCAACTATGCGCTTGAAGCCGCAGAAGTGGACGCCGGGTATGTCCTGACCTGCCAGACCTACCCCGTCTCCGAGACCCTGACCGTCGATTTCGACAGCTGAGGAACCCATGAATCCCCGCCTCGATGTTGCGGACGGCGTCGGAACTCTGCGCCTGGACCGCCCGCCAATGAATGCGCTGGACACCGCCATCCAGGACCGCCTGAAGGACCTAGACGCGATACCGGTGACTTTGGATCTTTCCGGTCGTTGAGCCGGGTGTGCCAAGGCCCGGACAGGTGAAGTCGTCAGCAGGCGAGCGGTTGTCGGATCGGATTGCGCTGGGGTGCTGACCCGGGCGTTTCCCCCGGATTTGGTGGACGAGGTGATCGCGGAGTGCGGCCGAACCGAGTGGCGGCAGCGGCTGCTGCCGGACCGGGTGGTCGTCTACTTCGTGCTGGCCATGTGCCTGTTTGCGGGGCAGGGATACGAGGAGGTCGCCCGGCTGCTCACACACGGGCTGCAACGGATGGGCCGGTGGAAGGGAACGTGGCGGGTGCCGACCACCGCTGCCATCGGCCGGGCCCGGCTGCGGCTGGGCCCGGAACCGCTGAAGACCCTGTTCGCCTCGGCTCCCGGGAGCTGCGACGCCGGATCGCCGAGCGGCTGACGCGGCTCGTCCCGGCCGACTCCTACTGTTTCGGCACGATCGACCCGACAACGTTGCTGATCAACGACGACGTGAGTGCCGGACTCACGCCGGCCGCGGCCGCCGTGCACAACGAGTATCTGGTGGACGACGTACTGAAGTTCGCGGCGCTCGCCCGTTCCGAGGTGCCGGCGGGCACGCTCGGTGCGGCCACCGGCGGTGACCCGGAGTCCGGCCATCGGTACCGGGCCGTGCTCCCGATGATCGACGCGCGCCACGAGCTGCGGGCGAGCTTCGTGCTGGACGGCCGGTACTGGGGCGCCGTCGCCCTGTTCCGCGGCGGTGGGCGGTCCGACTTCACCCCGGCCGACGTCGACGTTCTGCGGCGGCTGTCCGCCCCGGTGGGTGCGGCCCTGCGCCGGGCCGTCCACCGGGCACCCGCCGACGCCGCTTCCGGCCCGGCCGAGGCGGGGGTCCTCCTGCTCGACCTGGACTTGCGGCTGCTTTCGGAGAATCCGGCCGCGAAACTCTGGCGGGATGAACTGGCCTCGTCCGGGGCGGAGTTGCCCCTCGCAGTCCTGGAAGTCGCCGCACGGGTAAGAGGAGCGGCGCTGCCGGCCTACGGGCGGATTCGTAGCCGGTTGGGCCGGTGGCTCTCGATCCACGCCTCGCCGCTGAGCGGTGGCCCGTACCCGGCGCCCCTCGCTGTGACGATGCAGCCGGCGCCGGCCGCCGACGTGGCCGAGGTGCTGCTGCTCGCGTACGGGCTCCCGAGGACCACCTGAAGAGCGTCTTCGCGAAGACCGATGTGCGCAGCCGCCGCGAACTGGTAGCAACCATCCTGGAACTTTGAGTGAACGGTTTCCACGGGTCCGCTTGCCACGACCGAACTCGTCCGAATCCTTTGCACCGGCCCCGGCTCTTATGAACGTGAGGGTAAGCGGCCGTACGGCCGAAGAGTCGAGGGAGGTGGGAGGACCATGACCGAGTTCACCAGGGGCTCATGGCCCGGTGACCAACTCGTCAGTGCCGCACAGCGCGGCGACGAGTCGTCGATCGGGGTGCTGGTCTCCGGCGTGTACCCGCATGTCCGGCGGTTCGCGTTCTCGCTGTGTGCCAGCAGTCAGGACGCCGAGGACGCGGCGCAGGAGGCGATGATTGTTTTGTTCCGCAGGATCGGGACGTTGCGGGCCACCGCCGCGCTCGCCTCATGGATGTTCCGGATCGTGCGCAATGAGTGCTTGCGGCGCGCACGGAGCCTTACGCACCGATCGGAAACGGCCGCCGACACCACCGTGTCCTCCGCCGAGGACGATGTGCTGGGCCGGCTGGAGATCGAGCGGCTGGTCGACGTGATCGCATCCCTGCCGGACGATCAGCGTCGCGTCCTCATCATGCGGGACATCCAGGGACTGCCGGGGAAGACCGTCGCCTCGGCGCTCAGGTTGAGCACGCCCGCGATGAAGTCCCGGCTGCACCGCGCCCGCCGCGCCGTGCGTGAGGGGCTGGGTGAGCCGGAGTGAGCACGGACACCTTCCCGACCAGGCCCCGGGGCGTGCTCCTCGTGCACGGCGCCTGGCACAGCGGCAGAGCGTGGAACGGCGTCGCCGCAGCCCTGCGCACGCGAGGCGTTCCCGTGGCCGTCGCCGAGTTGCACCGAGGATCACTGGCGGGGGACGTCGCCGCCGCCGAAGCCGCACTGGACGACATCGCCGACTCCGGTCCCGTCATCGCCTGCGGCCACTCCTACGGCGGCGCCGTCATCAGCGGCCTGCCCCCGCGGAAGCTGGCGCATCTCGTGTACCTGGCCGCGATGATGCCCGACGTCGGCGAAACCAGCTTCGGACTTCTCGCCCAGGCACCGCCGACCGACCTGGGCGCGTGCATGATCGGTGACATCGCCGGCACCACCACGATCGACCCGACCCGGGCCGGGGAACTGTTCCACGGCCAGCTCGACGTGGACCGGCGATCCCGTCACGTCACCGAGCTGGTCCCGCAGGTCATGACGGCCGGCCACCAGGCCGCCATGACCGCCGCGTGGCGCTCACGGCCCAGCACATACGTCCGCTGCACCGACGACCGGGTCATCCACCCGGAACTGCAACAGCGCTTCATGCAGCGCGCCACCCACACGGTCACCTGGCACAGCGACCACGGCGCCTTCGTGTCCCACGAGTCGGACACCGTCGCCCTGCTGACCCGGCTCGCCCGGCCCTGAGCCACGGTGCCCGTGCAGGGCGGCCCGGCGCGCCTGTGACAGCCCAGGTGTCACCGTGTCAGGCATAGCCGCGATCACCACCGGGCCGGGTCCGGAGGGTCGGTTTGCCTGGGTGACGGTGGCGTGGCGCTCTGCTCGGCACTGCCAAATGGGGTGAAGGGTGTCTTTATTGCCGTACTGTGGTTGACCTGGGGCTTTGCGATTGCGCGAGTATGGGCATGATCAGTGATCGTGGGTCTGTGTCCCCCCCCTCGTAGCGTAGAGACCGTGGCTGCAGGGGAAGTTGGGAGTCATGGCAGAGAAGCGACGGAAGTTCGATGCGGAGTTCCGCGAGGGGGCCGTACGGATCGTCACCGAGACCGGCAAGACCGTCGCCGAGGTCGCGAAGGATCTGGGGATCAACGAGACCACGCTGGCCAGTTGGGCATCGCGGGCCCGTCGCGCGGGCACCGCGCCGGGCGGCGGGAATGACGAGCTGGAGCGGCTGCGGCGGGAGAATGCCCAGCTCAAACGGGACAACAAGGAACTCGCGATGGAGCGTGATGTCCTCAAACGCTGCATGGTCCTGTGGGTGAAGTAGCCGTGGCGGACCCGGCGTCCGTCGTCGGGGCGATCGGCGACCAAAGGACCATGCACGGCATCCCGCACCGCGTCTCCTGCCGCGCCCTGGGCGTGAGCGAGTCGTGGTTCTACAAGCACCGCAGCCGGAAGCCCACCGGGCGTGAGGTCCGCCGGCAGCAGCTGGCCGAGGCGGTGAAAGAGGTGTTCACCCAGTCCGGCGGCACATACGGCTCGCCGAAGATCTGGATCACGCTGATGCGGCAGGGCTGGCGGGTGTCGGTCAACACCATCGCCAAACTCATGGCCGAACTCGGCCTGGTCGCCCGGAGGGTCCGCAGACGCAGGGGGCTGACCCGGCCGGGCAAACGGCCCGCTGCACCGGATCGCGTGAAGCGGGACTTCACCGCAGAGGGGCCCGATCTCGGCTGGTGCGGGGACATGACGGAGATCGAGACCGGCGAGGGCAAGCTGTATCTGGCCACGGTCATCGACCTCTTCTCCCGCCGCCTGCTCGGCTATGCAATGGGAGAGCATCACGACGCCGGCCTGGTCGTCGCCGCCCTCCACATGGCCGCGGCCACCCGCGACGGTGACGTGCGCGGCGTCATCTTTCATAGTGATCGCGGGAGCGAGTACGGCTCCCGCAGGTTCCGGCGGGCCTGCCGCAGGCTGGGCGTCTTCCCGTCCATGGGCCGCGTTGGATCGTGCTTCGACAATGCCGTCAGCGAGGCGTTCAACAGCGTGCTCAAGGTCGAATACGTCCACCGGCACACCTTCGCCACCCGCACCGAGGCCCGGATCAGGGTCGCCACCTGGATCACCGACTTCTATAACGCGCGGCGGCTACACAGCGTGTGCGGCTTCAAGAGCCCGATCGACTACGAACACGACCACCGAGCCAGCCTCACCGAGGAGCGGGCTGCATAGGAAGGTCTCCACGTTCAGAGGGGATTGACATCACCGACGGCATCGCCGGGGCGCCCTACTCGCTCGGTGAGTACGACGACCTCATCGTCCGTGAGAACGGCCGATGGCTGTTCAAGCGTCGTCGGCTGTCGCTCCTGGCGGGCGCGGCCGGCGTGGAGGAACAGACACGACCGGCCTGAGAGCCCGGTGATCTCGTCCCGCTGCCAGCCACCACGGCCGGGACGAGGTCTGCCCGCCGAGAGCCGTACGCCGTCGGTCGTGCGCCACATGACTGTCCGGTGGCCGTCGAGCTTGATCTCGAACCACCATCCGGGCGCGGCCGGCAGCGCCGGGACCAGGTCGGCCAGCGCGACCTCCACGGGGAACTCCACGTGATCAGCCTCCGCCCGTGAACGGGTGCGCGCCTGCCGGCCTACTCCGGGATGACCTGGAGTGCCGTGTCCGGATTGCAGTGCGGGCAGGCCTCGACGTACTCGTACAGCGCCCGCCGCGCCTGGTCCTCGCTGATCGCCTTGACCCGTACGCCCTGCGCCATGTGACATCCGCCCCGGTGGACCCGTACGGGCGGGCTCCCAGCCCCGATGCCCCGCTCGATCAACCACTCGGGCGGAGGCGGACGCCGCTCCTCGGCCCTCCGCTCGGCAGCCTCCCGCTGCTCCTCCATGGCGATCCACCGGTCCAGCCTGATAGAACGCCGCCAGAGCCAGCGGATCAGAGCAGTCGAGTGTTATCGCGCACAGCTTCATCTGCAGGGGCATGACACCTCCGGGTCGATCATGGACGTTCGCGATGCACACCATAGAGGCGGTCACCCACTGCCTTCGCGATCATTTCCACGGAAGAGCCGCACCCAACCGGCTCTCCGCAGACACGATGAACTGAGACAACGTCATGCATCCACACCCGCCGGACACGATGAACCGAGACGCCGGCCTCGGCACATCTCGCCACACACTGCATCATGCCTGCTCAGAGCGCTGACCGCGAGCTAGATCAAATGAGACGGGACATCCGCTGAAGGTCGCTGCGGCGTATGGGGCGTGAACTGGCTGGGTGTGGCGGGGCCGCCCCTTTGCATCCGCGGGGCACCGGCGGGTCAGCCCGCTCAGCGCTTGTCTGGTAACCAGCGCCGCGAGGGTGGCGAGCGTCGTGGTCTGCTACAGGCTGTTCCAGAAATCTGACAGCATGCGGGCTGTCTGCGCCGGGTCCTGAAGCATCCACCAGTGACCGAGTCCGTTGAGGTCGACGGCGCGAGCGCCGGCACGCTGGGCAGCGCGGTGGCGGAGGGCGACGCTGCCAGCCGTGTGGTCCTCGGTGGCGACGGGAACCAAACCCGGCCTGGCAGCAGCCGCGGGCAGATCGAGGCCGTGTTCGATCAGCACTGCCTGGGGCACGGACCGGTACAGCGCGAGAATGGCCTTGCCCATCTGCGGGCCCTGACCGAGTGCCACCTCGCCGGCCGCCGGCTCGGGAATGCCCCAGTCGACCATGCGCGCTGCCCGCTCCTCGACGTCTCCCGAGAAGATCTCCTCGATGTGGCGCTCCCCGTCGCCAGGCGTCTGCCATAGTTTCGCGGTCTCATGCCAGGTGAAGTCCGGCTCGTAACCGCCGATGGTGTCGCTGACCCAGCTGCGGAGCAGGTCGGGACGGGCCATCGCCACCTCCAGGGCGTACCCTCCGCCGAAGTCGTGGCCGACGATGTCGACGGGCGCCTCGAATCGGGACAGCTCGTCGATGAGCCAGTCCCGGTAGTCGACGAACGTGGCCCCGAAGTTCGAGGGAAGCGGCGCGCCGAAGCCCGGAGGTGAGAGCAGGACCGTCTCCTGCTGCTGAGACTTGGGCAACTCGTTGATCAGCGGCGTCCACACCGCGGAGGTCACGGGAACGCCGTTGACGAAGACAATGGTCATAGGTGAATGACAACAACGGTCGGAGCGGGCCGTCCAAGACCCGTTTCGCACCTCGTCATGCGGTGATTGCATAACGCGTAGGCTGTGGGCATGGGCATGCTTCCCGATCTGGATCTGCGACTTGTCCGGTACTTCACGGTCGTCGCCGAGCAGTTGAACTTCGCCCGTGCGGCCGAGGAGCTGCGGGTCGCCCAGCCCTCCCTGAGCCGTCAGATCCAGCGGCTGGAGAACACGCTCGGCGTACGCCTGCTGGAGCGCACCACCCAGGGCAGCCGGCTCACCGCCGCCGGCGCGGCGTTCCTTCCACAGGCGCAACAGCTGGTGCACGGCTGAAGGGTGTCTTTATTGCCGTACGGTGGTTGACCTGGGGCTTTGGATCGCCCGAGTACGGGCATGATCAGTGATTGTGGGCCTGCGACTGCTCTACCTGATCTTCTGTCGACTACTGGGCTGCTTGCTCTTGCTGGGCCGGTCGACCGCAGCGAACAACGCTGAGATCCTCGTGCTTCGTCATGAGGTCGCTGTGCTTCGTCGGCAGATCGAGCGGCCGCGGCTCTCATGGGCTGATCGTGCCGTGCTCTCCGCTCTCGCGCGGCACCTGCCCTCCGCCTTGCGCCGCTATCGGCTGGTCACCCCGAGCACACTGCTGACCTGGCACCGGCGTCTGGTGCGCTGGAAGTGGCGCCAGGCGGCGGTCGGACCCGGTCGGCCAGCGTTGCCGGGAGAGACGGTCGCGCTCATCCAGCGCTTGGCGAGAGAGAATCCAACCTGGGGGTACGTCAGGATTAAAGGTGAGCTGCGGCGGCTCGGGCATCGGGTCGCCGCCGCCACGATCCGCCGCGTCCTGCGCCGCTCCGGTCTACCGCCCGCGCCGCAGCGCGCATCCCAGCAGACCTGGCGCTCGTTCCTGCGCTCACAGCCCCACCCGCTGCTCGCCTGCGACTTCATGCACGTGGAGACCGTCTTCCTCAAGCGCCTCTATGTCTTCTTCGTCATGGAGATCGCCAGCCGGCGTGTCCATGTCCTGGGCGTCACCGCCCACCCGACCGGCGCATGGGCCGCTCAACTCGCCCACGGCCTGCTCATGGACCTCGGCGACAAGGCCGGATGCTTCCGGTTCCTCATCCGCGACCGGGACAGCAAGTTCACCGCCGCCTTCGACGCCGTCTTCTCCGGCAACGGCACAGCCGTCATCCCGGCTCCGCCGCAAAGCCCACGGTCCAACGCGTTTGCCGAACGATGGATACGCACAGTCCGTACCGAGTGCACTGACCGTCTTCTGATCACTGGTGAACGGCACCTGCGTACGGTCCTCACCACGTATGCCGAGCACTACAACGCGGGGCGGGCCCACCGCAGCCTGGACCTACGTGCCCCTGACGACGACCCGAACGTCATTCCTCTTCCCGCTGCCGCGGTCAGACGCCGCCAGGTACTTGGCGGGCTGCTCAACGAGTACCGCACCACGTCGCCCCGGTTGCCTCATCATCCGCAGAAAACGCCCAGCTCAGCTGCCTGATCGCAATATTGACACCCTTCACGGGTTTCGCAGACGTTAATCCTTTGCGGCCCGGCCGAGTACCGCGCATTGGGCCTTGCCAGAAAATATTTAAGCCCTTAGATTCTAGGTGCTGTAGCAATTAAGCCCGGATGCGAGGAAGGCCCGCCCATGCCACGGTTGCCGATGGACGAGGTGCTGATCGCGGGAGAGTGGCGCCGGGGGCGCGGGACGCCGATCGAGACCGTCGACCCGGCGACCGGCCAAGTCCTGACGACGGTCCATGCCGCTTCCGCCGAGGACGTGGACGAGGCGGCCCGCGCCGGGGCGCACGCCGCGGCCGACCCCGCCTGGCGCGACCTGCCCGCGCATCTGCGAGCACGCGTCCTGCACCGGATCGCGGACCTCATCGAGCGCGACGCCGACGAGTTGTCAGCGCTGCAGACCGCGGACACCGGCAAGAGCCGCACCGAGACGCGCGCCCTGGTGCACAGCGCCGCCGGGACCTTCCGGTACACCGCTGCCGCGCTGGAGACCGCCGAGGATGTGCTCACCCCGGCGCGTGGCCCGTACGTCACGATGAGCGTGCACGAGCCGATCGGCGTGATCGGAGCGATCACCCCCTGGAACTCGCCGATCGCCAGCGACGCCCAGAAACTGGCTCCCGCCCTCGCGGCCGGTAACGCGGTCCTGCTCAAGCCCGCCGAATGGACCCCGCTGATGGCTCTGGCGCTGGGCCGGATCATCACCGAGGCCGGGCTGCCCGCCGGACTGCTGTCCGTGCTGCCGGGGCTCGGCAGTGTCATCGGCGATGCCATCGTCCGCCACCCGGCCGTCGGCAAGGTCACCTTCACCGGGGGCACGAACACCGGCCGTACGATCGCGTATGCCGCCGCCGACAAGGTCATGCCGGTGTCGCTGGAACTCGGTGGCAAGTCGCCTACGGTCGTGTTCGAGGACGCCAACCTCGAACAGGCGCTGGCGGGTGTGATGTTCGGGATCTTCTCCTCCAGCGGGCAGAGCTGCATAGCCGGCTCCCGGCTCTTCGTGGCCCGGTCCCGTTACGAGGAGTTCGTCGGCGAACTCGTCGCCCGTACGGCCAAGTTGCGCCTCGGCCCCGGCACCGACCCCGCCACCCAGGTCGCGCCCATGGTCCACCACCGGCACCGGGACAGCGTGGCGGGCTACGTCGACCTGGCCCGTGAGGAGGGTGCCCGCGTGCTGTGCGGCGGCGCGGTCCCCGACGGCGAGGAGTACCGCGACGGGGCGTACTACCTGCCCACCGTGCTGGACGGACTGCCCAACACCGCCCGTGTCTGCCAGGAGGAGATCTTCGGCCCGGTCCTGGTCGCGCTGCCCTTCGACGACGAGGACGACCTGGTCGCCCAGGCCAACGACAGCGTCTACGGCCTGGCCTGCGGACTGTGGACCCGCGACCACCGCACCGCGTGGCGGGTCGCCCGACGGATCGACGCCGGAACGGTGTGGATCAACACATACAAGCAGTTCAGTATCTCCACCCCCTTCGGCGGCACCAAGGACAGCGGCATCGGACGTGAGAAGGGCCGCGACGGCATCCGCGCCTACCAGCGGCAGAAGAGCCTCTACTGGGCCACCGACAACGCCCCCCTGCCCTGGGCCCTGGGCTGACCGAGTCCGAGCCCGAGTCCCCGACCGAGTCCGAGTCCGAGTCCGTGACCGAGTCCGAGTCCGCGGCCCAGACCCACCAGTCCCCGCAGTCCCGCCCGACCGCCAGACCCCAAGGAGACAACACCGTGCACCACGAACCGGTGGCCAGGCTGCGAGCCCTGCGCTCCGTCGAACTGCGTACCCCGGCCCTCACGCGGGCCGCCGACTTCTACACCGAGGTCTGGGGACTGGAGGTGGTCGAGTCCGACCGTGACGTGGTCTGGCTGCGCGGCAGCGGCACCGAGCACCACGCCCTCAGCCTCCAGTACGCCGAGCGCAACGGACTCGGCCGGATCAGCTTCGCCGTCGCCACCCCCGCCGAGATCGACGAGGCCGCCCGGCGACTGCTCGCCCGGGGCATCGTGCCCGTCGCCGGGCCGGGCCCGCTGAACCAGGTCGGCGGCGGCTACGGGCTGCGCTTCACCGACCCCGAAGGCCGGCTCATCGAACTCAGCGCCAACGTCTTCGCCGTCGCACCACGCGGCCGGGACAACGCGGTGCCGGTCGGCGTCACCCATACCGTGCTCAACACCGCTGACATCGACGCCTCGGTAGACTTCTACACCTCGGTGCTCGGCATGCGGGTCTCCGACTGGTCCGAGCACCAGATGGCCTTCCTGCGCTGCAACACCGACCATCACTGCATCGCCTTCAACCAGGCCGAGTGGGCCTCGCTCAACCACGTCGCCTACGAGATGACCTCCATCGACCACTTCATGCGGGGTCTCGGGCGGCTGCGCCACCACGGCATCACCCCGCACTGGGGACCCGGGCGGCACGGCCCCGGCAACAACACCTTTTCCTACTTCACCGACCCGGCCGGGCTCGTGTGCGAGTACACCTCCGAGGTCGACCAGATCATCGAGGACGCGTGGATCGCCCGGACCTGGCGGCGCACCCCGGAGCTGTCCGACCTGTGGGGCACGGCCGGGGCGCCCTCGGCGGAGATCCGCAGCCACATGGCGGGCGAGCCCGACCCCGGCCCGCTCGCCCGGATCCAGGAGGCCTCGATATGAGCCAGGCCCCCGTCCATGTCCCCGCACATGTCCCGGTGCGTCGCGTCGGACTCGTCGGCTGGGGCGCCATCGGGCGGGTCGTCGGCCAGGCCCTCGCCGTCGGCGAGATCGCCGGAGCCGAGCTGGCCTGTATCGTCGACAACCGGCCGGTCACCGACGCGCCCGCTCCTCAGTTCCCTTTCGAGGAGGCGATGCGGCGCTGCGACCTGATCGTCGAGGCAGCCGGTCAGGCGGTCGTACGGGAATGGGGCGAGCGCGTCCTGGAGTCCGGCACCGATCTGCTGGTCGCCTCCACCGGGGCGCTCACCGACCAGGCCCTGGCCGACCGGCTGCTCAAGGCCGGTCCCGGCCGGGTCTACTTCACCGGCGGCGCGGTCGGCGGCCTCGACCTCCTCCAGGCCGTACGCGGTCTGGGCCCCCTCGACCGGGTCGTCCTCACCACCACCAAGCTCCCCGCCACCCTCGAACAGCCCTGGATGGACGAGGAGTTGCTGCACCGGCTGCGCACGGCGGACAGTCCCGTCGAAGTGATGCGCGGCACGGCGCGGAGCGTACCGGTGAAGTTCCCCCGGTCGACCAACGTCGCGGCCTCCGTGGCGCTCGCCGCCGGGGACCCCGACCGGGTCGAGGTCATCGTCGTCGCCGACCCCGCCGCCGAGCTGACCTGCCATGTCATCGAGGCGTCCGGCGGCCACGGCAGCTACCGCTTCGAAGTACGGCACCGACCCGACCCGGCCAACCCCGCCACCAGCCAGGTCGTGCCGCACGCGGTACTGCGCAGCCTGGCCGCCATCAGCGGACGGACGGGACAGATCCTGTGACGTACGACATCGCCGGGCTGCACCTGGAGAAGGCGGGCGACACCGGGCCGTTGCTGCTGTGCCTGCACGGCATCGGCTCCTCCTCCGCCGCCTTCGCCCCGCAGCTCGCCGAACTGTCCGCGCGGACCCGGATCCTCGCCTGGGACGCGCCCGGCTACGCGAAGTCCGCCGACCCCGAGGGCCCGCTGGACCTCGACGACTACGCCGACACCGCCGCCGCACTCATCCGGCGGCACGGCGGCACCGGCGGCATCGCCCAGGTACTCGGTGTCTCCTGGGGCGGCGTCATCGCGCTGCGCCTCGCCGCCCGCCACCCGGGCCTGGTCTCCGGCCTCGTCGTCGCCGACAGCAGCCGGGGCTCGGGTACGGACCTGCGGCGCGCGGCGGCGATGCGGCGGCGTGCCACCGAACTCGCCGAGCTCGGCCCGCGCGCCTTCGCCGAGGCACGGGCCCCCCGGCTGGTCTCAGAGGCCGCGCCGTCCGAGCTGGTCCGGCGCGTCACCGACACCATGGCCGCCGCCGTCCGCAACCCCGGATACGGATACGCCGCGGAGTCCATGGCCGCCACCGACCTCGGCCCCGAACTGGCCTCGATCACCGCACCCACCCTCGTGCTCTGCGGCGACCGGGACAAGGTCACCGGCATCGAGGCGAGCCAGTCCATCGCCGGGACCATCCACAAGTCCGCCTTCGTCGTCCTCGACGGAGCCGGCCATCTCGCCAACCAGGAACGGCCGCAGGCCTTCAACGCCTGGGTCCTGTCCCACCTGCGGATCACGGCCCGCATCCCCGAGTAACACCGGAAGAACGAAAGAGGGAGTCATCACCATGCCCATCGAGACCACCGCATACGAGTCCGGCGACCTCGCCGCCTTCACCGACTCCATTATCGCCACCAAGGCGTCCCGCGAGCCCGACTGGAACACCCTCTCCTTCCAGGAGAAGGCCGGCCCCCAGTTCCGCCGCGCCCAGATCCGCTACGTCGGCTCCGGCGCGACCGGCAACCACGAGAACGACAACCGCATCCTGCCCTCCGGCGGCTTCACCTTCTCCAACATGCTGATGCCGTCCGGCGGCGTGGGCCCCGAGCACACCCACCACGACGCCGAGGAAGCGTTCTTCGTCCTGGAGGGCACGCTCAAGGTCGGCATCCACCGGGGCGATGAGGTCGAGTACCGCACCCTCGGTTACCGCGACATGATCGTCGTACCGGCCGGGGTCGCCCGGAGCCTGGAGAACACCGGCGACACCGACGCGCTCTTCTGCGTCATCATCGGCACGCGGAAGCCGCAGGTCCCCACCTACCCGGAGACCTCGGCGATGCACGGCGTCACCCGCGACTGATGGCCGCCGACCCCGCTCGTACCGTCGTCGTCACCGGCGCCGGGGGGGGGGCGGGGGGAGGGCGGGGGGGGGGGGGGAGGGGGGCGGCGGGGGGGTGGC
>NZ_JBHYVB010000065.1:46652-52472 GCF_042750115.1 Streptomyces sp. NPDC059455 | reverse complement strand
CCGCCTTCGGCCGCGGCGAATGCTTCGTCGAGCGCTACCTCGACAAACCCCGCCACGTCGAGACCCAGTGCCTGGCCGACACCCACGGCAACGTCGTCGTGGTCTCCACCCGCGACTGCTCCCTCCAGCGCCGCCACCAAAAACTCGTCGAAGAGGCCCCGGCCCCCTTCCTGACCGAGGACCAGAACGCCCAGCTGTACCGGGCGTCGAAGGCCATCCTCAAGGAGGCCGGATATGTCGGCGCGGGGACGGTGGAGTTCCTGGTCGGGATGGACGGCACCATCTCCTTCCTGGAGGTCAACACCCGGCTCCAGGTGGAGCACCCGGTCACCGAAGAGGTCACCGGCATCGACCTGGTCCGCGAGATGTTCCGCATCGCCGACGGCGAGGCCATCGGCTACGACGACCCGCCGATGCGGGGGCATTCGTTCGAGTTCCGCATCAACGGTGAGGACCCGGGCCGCAACTTCCTGCCCGCCCCGGGCACGGTGACCTCCTTCGTACCGCCCGCCGGGCCCGGTGTCCGGCTGGACGCGGGCGTGGAGTCCGGGAGCGTCATCGGCCCGGCGTGGGACTCGTTGCTGGCCAAGCTGATCGTCACCGGCGCCACGCGGAGGCAGGCCCTCCAGCGCGCGGCCCGCGCGCTGGCCGAGTTCCAGGTCGAGGGCATGGCCACCGCGATCCCGTTCCACCAGGCGGTGGTGACGGACCCGGCCTTCACCAGCGAGCCCTTCACCATCCACACCCGCTGGATCGAGACCGAGTTCAACAACACCATCGCCCCCTTCACCCCGGCCGGGCCGGACGAGGCCGAGGAGCCGACCGCCCGCGAGACGGTCGTGGTCGAGGTCGGCGGCAAGCGGCTGGAGATCTCCCTCCCGGCGGTGCTCGGTCTGGCGGTGTCGCCCGGGGAGGCCGCGGGCTCGGGTGGCTCGAAGAAGCCGAAGCGCAAGGCGGTCAAGAAGTCCGGCTCCGCCGCCTCCGGCGACGCCCTGGCCTCGCCCATGCAGGGCACCATCATCAAGGTCGCCGTGGGCGAGGGCGACACCGTGGCCGAGGGCGATCTCATCGTGGTCCTGGAGGCCATGAAGATGGAGCAGCCCCTCAACGCGCACCGTAGTGGCATCGTCAAGAACCTGAACGCGAACGTCGGCGCCTCGGTCAGCGCGGGCGCGGTCATCTGCGAACTCAAGGACTGACCCGCCGCCATGGCGTCCTTACGGTGGGCCCGGCCGGGCCCGGCCCACCGTAAGGGTCAGTCCTTGAGCGTCCGCTCCAGGAAGCCCAGGACGGTCTCCGCGTAGGTCTCCGGCTGGGTCTTGATGCCCTGCAGATGCTCGGTGTCCGGCAGGGTGTGCACCTCGGCCAGCGGATAGCGCTCGGCCAGCGCCCGTACCCCCGAGGCGGGAATCATGGTGTCGAGCTCACCGGCGAGGAAGAGCATCGGGGTGCGCTCGTACGCGCCCCCGAGCGGCGGCGGCCACTGCACCCGCAGCATCGCCACGGCCGCCGACGAGGCGACCGACTCCACGACCGGGCGGGAGGGACCGGCGCCCAGCGGGCCGGGGATGGGCACCCCGCCGGCCGCGACGAAGTTCCGGAACAGCGGGGCCAGCTCCAGCGCCGGGCCGCTGTCGAAGACCACCGCGTCGACCGGGCAGTCCTCCCTCTTGAGCATGTAGAAGGAGGGGAAGGTGGAGATCGAGAAGCCGTAGATCGCGATGCGCGCCGCGGCGTACTCGTCCATCGACCGCATGTGCCGCACCACGGCGACCACATCGTCGGTGTGACGGTCGCTCATGCCCCAGCCCGCCCGGTCCGCGACGCTCTTACCGTGGTTGCGGTGATCGAACATGGCGACCGTGTAGCCCGCCTCGCTGAGCAGCCGCGCGTGCGCCAGGCTCGCGGACTTGCTGAGCCCCAGGCCGTGTCCGAGCACCACGACCCGCTCGGCGTCGCCGGGGATGAGCCAGACATGCAGCCCGCGGCCCTGCTGCCCATTCAGCGGAACGTTGACGTCGGTGCTGGTCAGCCCCAGGTCGGCGGGGGTTTTGTGATGCGGTCTGCGGGGCGGGTGGAAGATCATGTACGAGAGGAAGGCGCCGTACAGCGGTGCCACCGGGAGGGTCACCGCTGAGGCCGCCTTGGCCAGGAATCCCGTCGCCATGGTCGTCAAACCCCCATCACCGATTGTGCCCGGACGTGCGCGATCGTAGTGCGGACGGACAGGTGACCGCGTCGGCCGGTACGGGAAGTGGCCTAAGTCACCGGGTGCCCATGACCGTCAACGTGACCTTGTGGGAAGGGCGTTGGGGGCGTAGGAAGCGGTCGTGGTGGCGCGTTCCGACGGCGGGGCACCCACGGCGCGCCGCGCGCGCCGCTGTACCGTCAGTACGTCCACAGCGAGCGCATCATCGGCCGATAACACGGGGGGAAGCCGAACAGTGTCCTTCACCAGCCCGGTTCAGCCCGCAAACGAGCCCCGGCGATGGGCCCCGGTCCGCGCCCTGCCCGGCCCCGGGGACCGCCCCGGCCCCGGTGAGGTGGCCGTATGGCTGCTGCGGATCCCGCCGTACGCCGCCGCTGCCGCCGCCGTCGCGGAGGGCATGCTGGACGAGCGGGAGCGCGAGCGCGCGGCGCGGCTGCGGTCGGACGTGGCGCGCGAGCGCTATGTGACCTCCCATGTGGGGCTGCGGGCGCTGCTCGGCGGCTATCTCGGCATCGCCCCGGCCGAGGTCGCGTTCACCCGGGAGACCTGCGGTATGCCGGACTGTGAGAAGCCGCACGGCCGCCCGGCCCTGGCGGGCGAGGAGGCGCTGCACTTCTCCCTCTCCCACTCCGGCGACGCGGCCCTGTGCGCCGTCGCCGGAGTGCCCGTCGGCGCCGATGTCGAGGAGCGGGACCTCGGGCGCACCGGGGCCCGGCTGACGGGGCTGGTCGGGCAGTTGCACCCCGAGGAGCGGGCGGCGATCGACGCGCTTCCGGAGGAGCTGCGGGAGGAGGCGTTCCTGGGCTGCTGGGTCCGTAAGGAGGCGTACCTCAAGGGCATCGGCACCGGGCTGCCGGGCGGGATCGGCGCCCACCACGTCGGGCTAGCCGAGGGCCTGGCCCCGGCGGGCGCCCCGCCCGGCCCGCGCGGCTGGGCCTTCGCCGACCTCGACGCCCCGCCCGGCTACCACGCGGCGGTCGCCGTAAGGGACGAGGGCGTAAGGGACCCCGCCGTAAGGGAAGAGGCGGTGCGGGACGAGGCCGCGTCCGGTGGCGCGACGCGGCCGGTGGTGACGCTGGCCGGTCTGCCTCTGGGCTGATCATCCCGAGTACAGTCGGCGCCATGCCGCATCTCGAGGTGGAACTCTCGGCGGGCACCATCGAGTACGAGGACACGGGAGGCGAGGGCCCCGTCGCGGTCCTGCTGCACGGCGTCGCCATGGACGGCTCCCTGTGGCGCGAGGTGGTCGCCGCGCTGACCCCCGGCATCCGCTGTGTCGTCCCCACCCTCCCCCTGGGCGGGCACCGTCGCCCGATGCGGCCCGACGCGGATCTGTCGGTGCTCGGGGTGGCCCGGCTGGTCGCCGAGTTCCTGGACCGGCTCGACCTTACGGATGTCACGCTGGCCATGAACGACTGGGGCGGCGCGCAGGCGCTGGTCGCCGACGGCCGCGACCAGCGGATCGGCAGGCTGGTGATCACCTCCTGCGAGGCGTTCGAGAACTACCCGCCTGGGCTGCCCGGCAAGAATCTGCGGCTGGCCGCGAAGCTCCCGGGCGGGCTCAACGCCGCCTTCAAGCTGCTGAAGCTCGCGCCCCTGCGCCGGCTGCCGATGACCTGGGGCCGGATGACCAAGCGCCCGGTCGACCGCGAGATGATGGACGCCTGGTTCCAGCCGCTGTGGACCTCCCCGGAGGTCCGCCGCGACCTGAGGAAGTACGTCCTCGGCGTGCCACCGGTGAACGAACTGCTCCACTGGGCCGACGCCCTGCGCACCTTCGACCGCCCCGCCCTGGTGGCCTGGGCGTCCGAGGACCGCGTCATGCCGCCCGAGCACGGCCTCCGCCTGGCCGGTCTGCTGCCCCGCGGCACCCTGGTGGAGATCCCCGACAGCTACACCCTGATCCCCCAGGACCAGCCGGGCCCACTGGCCGACCTGATCCGCGCCTTCGTCCTGGGCGGCCCCGAGACGGCCTAGGCACGGCCCCGCCCCTTCCCGCGGCATCGAACGCGGCATCGATATGCGGCTCCGCCGCGTGGTGGGGCTCCGCCCCTGGAGTCCGGGGTCTGGGGCGGGAGCCCCAGTTGTGGGAAGGGGCGGGGAGGGGAGCAGCCCGCCGCAGGCGTCCAGATCCGCCGGACACCTAGGGACTGTCGTACCCCCGGCGTACCGTCGTCGGTATGTGCAGATCCATCAAGACGCTCCGCCCGCCGTACGCCGAGTCCGTCACCGACGCCGATATGCGCGCCGCGGCCCTCCAGTACGTCCGCAAGATCTCCGGCTTCCGCCAGCCGGCCGCTCACAACGCGGAGGCGTTCGACAAGGCCGTCGAGGCCATCGCCGCCGCCACGGGGGAGCTGCTGGACTCGCTCGAGGTGCGCGGCGGGGCAGCACGCTGAATGGCCCGGGGCTGTGGAGAGCACCCGGGCCATTCGCATGATCAGTTGTGCGCCGCCAGGGACTCGAACCCCGGACCCGCTGATTAAGAGTCAGCTGCTCTAACCAACTGAGCTAGCGGCGCCTGCTGACGACATAAATAGTACCTGGTCCCGAGGGGTGGTTTTGACCACCTCTCTCCGGGGCCTAGCAGCTCAGATGCAGCTCAGATGCGGCTCAGATGCGGCTCAGATGGAGAGGGAGAGCAGCATCGGGGCCGCCTCGCGGTTGAGGGTGTCGGCGGCCTGGCGAAGGCGGTGGGCATGGGCCAGGGGGAGGGAGAGGGCCAGGCAGCCCACCGAGCGCCCGGCGCTGATCGGAACCGCCGCACAGACCGTGCCGACCGCGTATTCCTGCAGGTCAAGGACGGGTACGGTGGCGGGCTGGCTGTCCAGCTTGTGGAACAGCACCTTCTCGTTGGTGGTGGTCCGGGAGGTGAGCCGCACCGTCTTGTGGCGGGCGAGGTGGTCGCGGCGGCTGTCGTGGTCGAGCTGGGTGAGCAGGCATTTGCCGAGCGCCATGGCGTGGGCGGCGGAGCGGAAGTCCACCCATTCGTTGACCTTGGGGGTGCGCGGCCCGTCGGCATACTGTGTGATCTTGATTTCGCCGTCCACATAGCGGCTGAGATAGACCGCCGCGCCCACCGAGTCGCGCAGGGTGATGAGCGACTGCTGGAGCTTGTCCCGGACGGCGTGGCCGCGCTCGGGGGCGGCGGAGCCCAGCAGGGTCAGGGCGCTGCCACCGACGTAGGCGCCGTCGGCGATCTGCTCCACATAGCCCTCGCGGCGCAGCATCCGCAGCAGATCGGTGAGCTGGTGGGCCGGTAGCCGGGTCTCCCTGGCGAGCATGATGTCGCTGACGCCGGACGAGTGTTTGGCGACGACCTCCAGGATGCGGAGGGCGTGCTGCACCGAGTGGAACGGCGCGGTCGGCTCGGGCCTGAGCGCCACGATTTCCCCCCTCGCAGGTTGGCGTGGCTTTCTATCACGATAACCGCCAAGGGGCTTATCCGGATCGGCTGTTGAGGATATTGCCGAGGCGCATCGGCCCGGTCAGCTGGGGCGTATGTTCTCGGCATATGACAATGGCGTGGCCCCCCGCGGGGGGGGGGGGGGGCCCGGCGGGCCCGCGCCCGGCCGGGGCGCGGGATTAACGCGGGCGGGGGCCGCTAACTG
>NZ_JBHYVB010000065.1:42558-46642 GCF_042750115.1 Streptomyces sp. NPDC059455 | reverse complement strand
TGATCAGTGAGTGTGTGAGTGTTTGAGTGGCAGCGCGAGCCTGCCCTGGGGTTGGGGTGGTTTTTTTTTCTTTTAATTTACTTGCGCGGCCCCCGGGGGGGGGGGGGGGGGGGGCCGCGCCGGACCGGGCCCGGCCGGGGCCGGATGATCAGCCCGGCAGGGGCCGGAAATCTGCCCGTCAGGGGGCGGGCGATCCGGCCGAAGGGCTAGAGAACCGCGCTCAGGAACTCCCTCGTCCGCTCGTGCTCCGGCTCGGTGAAGATCTTCTCCGGCGGTCCGGACTCGATCACCCGGCCCGAGTCGAACATCAGTACATCATCGGATATGTCCCGCGCGAAGTTCATCTCATGGGTGACACAGAGCATGGTGATGTCCGTTGTGTGAGCGATGTCCCGCAGCACATCCAGTACCCCGGCCACCAGCTCCGGGTCCAGCGCCGACGTCACCTCGTCCAGCAGCATCACCTGCGGCCGCATCGCCAGCGCCCGGGCGATCGCCACCCGCTGCTGCTGCCCGCCGGACAGCTGCGTCGGATACGCGTCGCACTTGTCGCCGAGGCCGACCAGGTCGAGCAGCTCCCGGGCGCGGGTCTCGGCCTCGTCCTTGCCGAGGCCCAGCACATTCACCGGGGCCTCGGTGATGTTCCGCAGCACCCGCATATTGGGGAAGAGGTTGAACTGCTGGAAGACCATTCCGATCTTCTTGCGCACCTCTCTGGTGTGCTTCTCGCCCGCCGGGACCAGCTTGCCGGCCTTGTCCTCATGGGTCAGGTAGTCGCCGTCGACCTTGATCGTGCCCTCGTCGGGCTTGATCAGCGTCATCAGCAGCCGCAGGATCGTGGTCTTGCCCGAGCCCGAGGGGCCGATCAGGGTGACGTGCTTGCCGGAGGAGACCGAGAAGTCCAGGTTGTCCAGGACCGTATTGCTGCCGAAGCGCTTGGTCACCTGGTCGAAGCGGATCAGTTCACTGCCGTCCACGGCAGGGTTCGTGTGGTCGGTTTCAGTGGCCAAGACGACGCTCCAGGGCTCGCATCAGAAGGGAAGCCGGATAGGCGATGAGGATGAAGGCGATGCCGACCATCGTGTAGGGCTCGATGTACTGGAAGGACGACGCGCCCTCCGCGCGCGCCTTCTGCAGCATGTCGACGACGCCGATCAGCGCGAGCATCGGGGAGTCCTTCAGCATCGCGATGACGTAGTTGCCCAGTGCGGGCACCACCCGGCGAATGGCCTGCGGCAGGATCACCGCGGTCCAGGTACGGCCCCGGGAGAGGCTGAGCGCGGTCGCCGCCTCCCACTGGCCCTTGGGCACACCGTCGATACCGGCCCGGTAGACCTCGGCGGTGTACGTCGAGTAGTGCAGACCGAGCGCGATCACCCCGGTGGTGAGCGCCGAGAACTTGATGTCCCAGGTCGGCAGCACGTAGTAGAAGAAGAACAGCTGCACCAGCAGCGGCGTGTTGCGGATGAACTCCACGACCGCCGCCACCGGCCAGCGGACGAAGCGGGTCGGCGAGCGGAAGGCCATCGCCCACACCAGGCCGAGCGCGAACGCCAGGACCGAGCCCAGGGCGGTCGCCTCCAGGGTGATCAGCAGTCCGTTGCCCAGCTCGGGGAGGAAGTCCTTCGCCACATCCCAGTTCCAGCTCACTGAGCACCTCCCGCCGTGATGATGTTGGACGACTGCTCGGCCTCCTGGCGCGAGGACAGCTTCCGGGTGATCAGCGGGCCCTTGCCGGACTTCACGGGGGCCTGGCCGATGCCCGCCTTGGCGCGCCGCTCCAGCAGCCGCATCAGCCGGGTGAGGACGAAGGCCAGCACGAAGTAGAGGGCCAGGATGATCGCGTAGATCTCCAGGCTGTCACCGGTCGCCAGCCGCGAGAGCTGGGCGGCGAAGGTGATGTCGGCGACGCTCACCGCGGAGACCAGGGCGGTCGCCTTCAACAGCTCGATCAGCAGATTGTTGAAGGGCGGGATCATCTCCGGGATCGCCTGCGGCAGGATCACCCTGCGCATCCGCTGCGCGGGCGTGAAGCTGAGCGCGATGGCCGCCTCACGCTGCGCCGGGGCCACCGCGGCGATCGCGCCACGCACGATCTCCGAGCCGTACGCCCCGTAGGTGAGGCCCAGCGCCAGCACCGCGGCCCACATCGGCACCAGCTGGAACTGGAAGGCCAGTGGCATCACGAAGAACAGCCAGAACATCAGCACCAGGGCCGAGGTGCCGCGGAAGACCTCCACATAGAAGCCGGTCAGGAAGCGGACGATCCACCGCGGGGAGGTGCGCGCGATCCCGATGCCGAACGCCACGACGGCCGCGAAGACCGCGCTGTACAGGGTCAGCTGGATGGTGATCCAGATGCCCGGAAGAAGCCAGTGTTCCCACAGCCCGGCCGTCATGAGCACAGCTCCTTGGCGGTCAGATCGGTCATCTCTTCCTTGGTGAAGCCGAAGGGCCGCACGACGCGCAGCAGCTCGCCGCTCTTCTTCATCTTGTGCAGCTCCACGTTGAAGGCGTCCCGGAGCTTGGTCTCCTCCGGCCGGAAGGCGAAGCCGCCGGCGCCGATGTCCGGCTTGCCGTCGACGTACGCCTGGAACGGCTCGGTGGCCTCGGCCCGCTGGCTGTTCCGCTGCTTCACCACGTTGTGGACGGTCACGGTCGTGCCCGCGAAGACATCGGCCCGGCCCTGCTCCACGGCCAGCAGCCCGGCCAGCTGGTCCGGGAGGATCAGCATGTCGCTCTGCTTGATCCCGGCGTCCTCCGCGTAACCGATCTCGGCGTAGGCGGTGCCGGTGGCCATCTTGGCCTTCTGCTTAAAGATATCTTCGTAATTGTGCAGGTTTTTGGGGTTCCCCTTGCGCACGATGAACGCGTCACGCATGCGGTAGTCGGGGTCGGAGAAGATCACCTGCGCGCAGCGCTCGGGGTTGATGTACATCCCCGCCGAGACCACGTCGAACTGCTGCGAGCGAAGGCCCGGGATGAGCGAGCCGAACTCGGTCGGCACCGGCTGGACCTTGGGCACGCCCAGCCGCTTGAAGATGATTTTCGCGATCTCCGGCGCCTCGCCGGTGAACTCGCCGTTCTCGTCGATGTAGCCGAATGGGATCTCCCCCGCAATTCCCAGTCGGACCGTCCCTTGCGACCGCAGCCGCTCCAGCAGATTGCCCCCGTCCTTGGCGCCCGAACCGGACACCCGGCTGCAGCCGGCCGCGCCCAGCAGACCCAGGGCCGCACCGCCGGCGAGAAGAGCGCGGCGGCTTGGGCCCATTTTTGCTATTTCTCTGCTATCGGTGTCTTTCCCACGTGGTGGAGCCATGGGCGCGCGGCTACCCGACTCAGGCAAATGTATGCGGGCCGTTTCCGGCCCTTGATACAGCCGATGCCTGGGTAGTCCCCTGGGACAGGACTGGTTCCGAAGCGACCTGGAGGAAAGATCGATGGTTGACCGAGCCGACCGGTTCATCGAGGTCTCGCTCGACAAGCGCGGGGTGAGCTGCACGGCCAAGCTCCTTGACGATCTCGCGCCGATCACCTGCGACGCGGTGTGGAACGCGCTGCCGCTCGGGGGTGACGTGTATCACGCGAAGTACGCCCGCAACGAGATCTACACGCTGCTGCCCCCTTTCGCGCCCGAGGAGCCGCCCCTCGAGAACCCGACGATCACCCCGATCCCCGGGGACCTGTGCTACTTCACCTTCACCGACACCCAGCTCGGGACCAAGTCGTACGGATACGAGACCGAGGCCAAGCACCAGGGGCGGCGGCAGGTGATCGACCTGGCGCTCTTCTACGAGCGGAACAACCTGCTGATCAACGGCGACGCGGGCTGGGTGCCCGGGATCGTCTGGGGCACGATCGTGGACGGCCTCGACCGCATGGCCGACGCCTGCCAGGACCTGTGGCGCGCGGGGGCGCTGGGGGAGACGCTGAACTTCCGCCGGGCGTAGCGCATGGGCTCGCGCCGGGTGCGGGCCCTCGGCTTGTGCCCGGCGCGGCGCATGGACCCCCGGGCCGCGCGGGGCGGGCCGACCCCCCCCCCGCCGCGCCGGGACCCGCGACCCGGGAGTCCTGGCCGCCGCCT
>NZ_JBHYVB010000065.1:15484-42548 GCF_042750115.1 Streptomyces sp. NPDC059455 | reverse complement strand
CCCCCCCCCCCCCCCCCCCGGCCCCAGTACCGGCAACGGGCCTTACGTCGTCAGCACCCGCAACGGGCCTTACGCCGCCGGCGGGCGCACCCCGTCCGCCAGCCCCGCCTCGAACAGCGCGTGCGCCGCGCGCAGCACAAGCGCGTCCGCGTGGCGCGCGCCCACCAGCTGCACCCCGATCGGCAGGCCCGCGCCGCTGAGGCCGCACGGCACCGACGCCGCGGGCTGCTGGGTCAGGTTGAACGGGTAGGTGAACGGCGTCCAGCCGGTCCACCGGGTGTGCTCCGACCCCTTGGGCACCTCCACCCCCGCCTCGAACGCGGTGATCGGCAGCGCGGGGGTGACCAGCAGGTCGTACGCGGAGTGGAACCGTCCCATGGCATGGCCGAGGGCCATCCGCACATCCACGGCCGCCAGATAGTCCAGCGCGCTGTACGACGCCCCCTGGGCGCAGATCTCGCGCAGCCCCGGGTCCAGCAGCTCCCAGTCCTCCTGCCCCAGCGGCTGCACCACCCGGGCCGCGCCGCTGAACCACAGCGTGTGGAACGCCTCCACCGGGTCCTCGAACCCGGGGTCGATCTCCTCGACCACCGCGCCCAGCTCCGCCAGCAGGTCCACCGCCCGCCGCACCGACGCGGCCACCTCCGGATCGACCACGGCCGCGCCGCCGAGCGCGGGGCTGTAGGCGACCCGCAGGCCGTCCACCCCGCCCCCGCCGGCGGTGAGCGCCTCCCGGAAGCCGCCCTCGGCGGGCCCCAGCTGGGACCAGTCGCGCCAGTCCGGACCGGAGATCACATCCATCAGCAGCGCCGCGTCGGCCGCGTCCCGGGTCATCGGCCCCACATGGGCCAGGGTGCCGAACGCGCTCGCCGGATAGAGCGGAACCCTCCCATAGGTGGGTTTCAGCGCGAAGATGCCGCAGAAGGCCGCCGGGATGCGGACCGAGCCCCCGCCGTCCGTCCCCAGGCTCAGCGGACCCGCGCCCAGCGCCACCGCGGCCGCGCTGCCGCCACTGGAGCCGCCCGCGGTGCGCTGGGGGTCGTACGGATTGCCGGTGACCCCGTGGACCGGGCTGTCGGTGACGCCCTTCCAGCCGAACTCCGGGGTCGTGGTCTTCCCCACGAACACCGCGCCGTGCTCGCGCAGCCGCGCCACCGAGGGCGCGTCCTCGTCCCACGCGCTGCCCCCGGGCCGTACGGTCCGCGAACCGCGCAGGGTGGGGGCGCCGCGCTGCAACAGGATGTCCTTCACCGACACTGGGACGCCGTCCACCAGGCCCACCGGGGCCCCGCGCCGCCACCGCTCGGCGGACTCCTCCGCCTGCCGCAGCGCGCCCTCGGCGTCCACCCGGGTGAAGGCGTTCACCTCCGGCTGAATCTGCTCGATCCGGTGGAGGACGGCACGGGTCGCCTCGACGGGGGAGAGCTCGCCGGAGGCATAGCGCTCGACGAGTTGAACGGCTGTCAGGTCGTGAATGTCGGTCATCCGGCTCTCCGTTCAGGTCCTGCGATCAGTCCACCGGTACGTACCCGAGGCGTTTGTCGACGATGTTGAGCAGCGGTTCGCCCGCGCACCAGCGCTCGTAGTTGTCCTGGAACTGGTCGGCCAGATGGTCGCGCCACCCGACCGTGTCACCGCTCATATGGGGCGAGACGAACAGACCGGGCACGTCCCACAGGGGATCGTCCGAGGCCAGCGGCTCGTGTTCGAAGACGTCCAGGGCCGCGCCGGCGATCCGCCGGGCGACCAGGGCCGCCGTAAGGTCCTTCTCGACGACCAGGGGGCCGCGGCCGACGTTGATGAACCGGGCGGAGGACTTCATCCGGTCGAAGACGGTGCGGTCGAACATGCCGCGGTTGGTGTCGGTGAGCGGCGCCGCGCTCACCACCCAGTCGGCCGACGGAAGCAGCTCGGGCAGCTCGTCGCCGCCGCGCACGCCCTGCCGGGCGGTGCGGCCCACCAGGTCGACCACGACGCCGAGCGTGGCCAGGGTGGAGCCGATCGCCCGGCCGATGGGACCCGCGCCCACGACCACGGCGCGCGTTCCGGCCAGCCGCATGGTCTCGCGGTGCTGCCAGCGTCGCTGCCGCTGCAGCTCCCAGGTTCCGTGGAAGTCCTTGGCCATGGCGATCACCAGACCGGCCACATACTCCGCGATCGGCTGCTCGAAGACCCCTCGAGCATTGGTCAATACGGTGTCGGACGCGACGAGTTCGGGACAGAGCAGCCGGTCCACCCCCGCGCTCGCGGTATGGACCCACGCCGGCCGGGGGCCCTCGCCGGGCCAGGCGTCGCGGACCGCGTCGGAGGTGAAGTCCCAGACCAGGAGCACATCCGCGGTGGGGAGCGCCTGGGGCAGCGAATTCTCGTCACAGACGAGCACCTTGGCCCGGCCGGCCACCCGGTCCAGGTGGACAGGCGGCCGGTCGCCGAAGACGACAACTGTGCTTTCGGACATAGGCGGGAAACCGTTTCGAAACGTGGATGGGTTTGCCTGGAAAGGGAGGGGGCAGGCGGCTCAGTTTGAGGATTGACCACGCTAGGCAGCGGAAACTACCGTCGTCAACAACGGCTTCTGTCCCGGCGCCCCCGGCATCAGGCCGGCTCTCTCCATCCAAATCTCTGGCCAATGGTCCAGTCCCTCCGTTTCCGTATTGGGGCTCGCTTTGGACGTCTCTTTTCTGGGTGGCCCACAGTCGCAGCGCGGCGTGGGTGTGGTGGCACCGTTCGACTTCGCACTCGACCGTGAGCTGTGGCGCTGGGTGCCGGACGAGGTATCCCTCCACCTCACCCGTACCCCGTTCGTACCCGTCGAGGTGAGCCTCGACCTGGCGCGGCTCGTAAGTGAGCACGAGACCTTGCACGACGCGGTGCAGGCGCTGGCCGCCGTCGCACCGGAAGTGGTGGCGTACGCGTGCACCTCGGGCAGCTTCGTCGGCGGTGTGGCCGGGGAGCGCGCGATGTGCGCGGCCATGTCCCAGGCGGGTGAGATCCCGTCGCTGACCACCTCGGGCGCGCTGCTGGAGGCGCTGCGGGAGATCGGCGCCCGGCGGATCGCGGTGGTGACGCCGTACACCCGGTCGGTGACCGACTCGCTGGAGGAGTATCTGGCCGAGGGCGGGATGACCGTCACCGGGCGGGCGTACCTCGGACTGACCCGGCACATCTGGAAGGTGCCGTACCGCGATGTGGTCGACATGGCCAGGCAAGCGGTGGTCGGGGCCACCGACGCGCTCTTCATCAGCTGCACCAATCTGCCGACCTACGACGTGATCCCGCAGCTGGAGGCGGAGCTGCGGATGCCCGTGCTGTCCGCGAACCAGGTCACCATGTGGGCGGCGCTGCGGGCGATCGGCGCCCAGGCCGTGGGGCCGTACCAGGCGCTGCTGGACCCGGTGGCCCGGTCCGGTCCGGCGGGGATGTCGGTGTCGCCGAGCGGCCCGTTCCCGGTGACGGACCCGGTCGTCGAGTCAATGCTCGGGGCCGTGGAGGCGGTCGAGTCCGTGGTGGACGAGCCGGAGGCGGCACTGGCCGGGGCGGCCTCGCCGGGGCCGGACGGCGACCCGGCCGACGGGCTCGACCCGGGCTTCGGCACCGGCCTCGGCGAGGGCCCCTACCTGGACGATTCCGGAGGCCCGGCCGCGGGGTGAGACAGCGGCCCGGCGTGATGTGACGTGAACTGAAGGGCGGCCCGCCCCGGTGCGCGAGGGGGCGGGCGCCCTGGCGTGGCCGGGCCCGCCCCGGCGTTCGGGGTGTTCGAGGTGGGCACCCCGTTCCGGGGGGTTCGGGGTGGGCACCCCGGTGTGGCGTTCGGGTGGGCGCCCCGGCGTGGCCGGGAAGTCTGCCCGGGTGGGACGGGCAGGCCCGTCACCTACGCGAGGGAGGCTGTCCGGCGGGTGGGAACCCGCCGGGCGTCCGCGGTGTAGGAGAAGTGACAGCAGTGCAGCGGCGGCGCTCGCGGGGGCCGCCAGTCAAGGAGGCAGTCATGGTGGACTCGACGCACCCGGCCCCGGACACGGTGGGCTTTCTCTACCCCGGATACTCCGCAGAGGACGAATACCCGCGCCTGGAGGGCATGCTCGGCGGCGACAGCGGCGACATCCGGCTTCCGCTCGTCCACACCGACATCGGTGAGGACGCCCATCGGGTGGACGCCCTGCTGGAAATGGGGTCGGCGGCCCGCCTCGCGGCCGGGGTCGCCGAGCTCGCCGAGCGCGGCGCCCGGGCCGTGGTCTGGGCGTGCACCAGCGCCAGCTTCGTCTTCGGCTGGGAGGGCGCCAAGGAGCAGGTGCGCGAGCTGAGCGAGACGGCCGGGATGCCCGCCTCCAGCACCTCCTTCGCCTTCGCCCACGCGGTGCAGGCGCTCGGCGTCGACCGGGTGGCCATCGCCGCCACCTATCCGGAGGATGTCGCCGACTACTTCCGGGCATTTTTGAAGGCGGCCGGCGCCGAGGTGGTCTCGATGCGCGGCAGCGGGATCATCACGGCCGCGGAGGTCGGCACCTGGGGCCGGGCGGAGGTGCTGGAGCTGGGCCGCGCCGGGGACCACCCCGAGGCCCAGGCGGTGCTCCTGCCGGACACCGCCCTGCACACCGCCGCCTGGATTCCGGATCTGGAGGCGGAGCTGGGCAAGCCGGTGCTCACGGCCAACCAGGTCACGGTCTGGGAGGGGCTGCGGCTGCTGGGCCGTGATCCGGTCCATGACCGGCTGGGCACGCTCTTCGCCCGGAGCGGCGGATAGCGCGGCGGGCGGCGCGGCCGCGGGCGGGCGCGCCGAAGGGCCGGGGAGCCGGTGACGGGAAGCTGAACCCCGGCGAAATTCCATGGTGCTCTTTCGCCATCAGGGCATTCCGCTTATCGGACTGCGCCTAGCATGCAGCCGTGCGTCGCCAACATCTCTCCCCGGTCCCGCCGGCACGTCATCTGCTGGTCGCCGGTGCGGTGACGGTGGCCACGGCCGCCGGAATCGGCGCGCTGGCGGTCGGCGGAGGCTCCTCGGACGGCTCTCGTGCGCACCCCTCCGCGAGCGGAAGCGCGGTCACGAAGGCATCGGACGGGCTGCGGCACACCTCCGTCGAGGTGTCCGAGGGCGGTTGCGGCCGTGGCTGGACCGGTGCCACCCGTGGCAAGCAGGTCTTCGATCTGCGGAACACCTCCAGCAGACCGGCCGAGGTCTATCTCACCAATCCGGCGAACGGCGCCGTCTACGGAGAGGTGGAGGGCCTGGGCCCCGGCACCAGCAGACCGTTGAGCGTCACGCTCGGCGGGGGTTCCTACGCCTTCGTCTGCCTGCCCGAGGACGCGGACGCGGTCACCGGGCCCACCGTCACCGTGTCCGGACCGGCGCGGGGCGGTGGACCGGCCGCGGTCCCGGTCAGCCAGCAGGATCTGATCCCGCCCACCATCGCCTACCAGAAGTGGGTGGCGGGCCGGATGGACGAGCTGGTGCGGCGCACGGACGCGCTGCGCTCGGCCATCCACTGCGGTGACCTGGCCACGGCCCGTGCGGCCTGGCTGCCCGCCCATCTGGTGTACGAGCGGATGGGCGCCGCCTATGGCACCTTCGGCGACGCCGACGGGGCGATCAACGGCACCACGGCGGGGCTGTCCGACGGGGTCCATGACCCGGACTTCACCGGCTTCCACCGCCTCGAGTACGGCCTGTGGCACGGCGAGTCCGCGAGCTCACTGCGCCCGGTCGCCGACCGGCTCGTCAAGGACGTCCGAGACCTGCGGGACGATTGGCCGCAGGAGCGGATGGACCCGGCCGACCTGGGCCTGCGGGCGCACGAGATCATGGAGAACACCGTGCAGTTCGAGCTGACCGGCCGCACCGACTACGGCAGCGGCACCAATCTGGCCACCGCGCGGGCCAACCTGGACGGCACCCGGGCCGTGCTGCGCCGACTGAAGCCGTTGCTGAAGCCCCGTGCCCCCTGGCTGCCCGAGCTGGAGAGCGACCTGGACCGCGCCCAGCGGACCCTGGAGCGCTCGCACCACGGCGACCGCTGGACCCCGCTGGACCGGCTGAGCCGCACCGGGCGCCAGCGGCTCAACGCGGACACGGGCGCGCTGGTGGAGCGGCTGGCCCAGGTGGCGGCGTTGATGGATGTGCGGAGGACCCGGTGAGCGAGGTGCTGCGCAGGGGCTTTCTGCTGGGCGCTGCCGCGAGCACGGTCGGCGCGGTGGCGGGCGCGGCCGCCGCGGGCACGGCGGTCGCGAAGGAGGAGGGGCCGGAGAAGAAGCCCACCCGCGTCCCCTTCCACGGCAACCATCAGGCCGGGATCCTCACCCCGCCTCAGCGGGCCACCGCGCTCATCGCCTTCGACACCATGGCCGAGGGCCGCGAGGAGCTGGCCGACACCTTCCGTACGCTCACCGAGCGGTGCCGCTTCCTCACCGCCGGAGGCGCCCCCGACCCGGTCGGGATCACCGCGCCGCCCGCCGACTCCGGCACCCTGGGCCCCGAGGTGGCCGCCGACCGGCTGACCGCGACCGTCGGCGTGGGCGCCTCGCTCTTCGACGAGCGCTACGGACTGCGGGACCACAAGCCCCGGCGGCTGCACGCGATGCGTTCCTTCCCCGATGACGATCTCGACCCCGACTGGTGCCATGGCGATCTGAGCCTCCAACTGTGCGCCGACAGCACGGACACGGTGCTGCACGCGCTGCGCGACATCGCCCGGCACACCCGGGGCGCGCTGCAGATCCGCTGGCGTATCGACGGCTTCGTCAGCCCGCCGCGCCCGTCCGGCACCCCGCGCAACCACATGGGGTTCAAGGACGGCACCGCCAATCCGGACACCGGGGACGCCCGGGCGATGGACCGTCTGGTGTGGGTGGGCGCCCACTCCGGGGAGCCCGCCTGGGCGACCGGCGGCAGCTATCAGGTGATCCGGCTGATCCGGATGCTGGTGGAGTTCTGGGACCGGGTGTCGATCAGCGAGCAGGAGCGCATGTTCGGCCGCAGCCGGGACTCCGGCGCCCCGCTGGACGGTCAGCACGAGTTCGACACCCCGCGCTTCGCACAGGACCCCAAGGGCGACGTCATTCCGCTGGACAGCCATATACGGAAGGCCAATCCGCGCACCGCCCGGACCGAGGACCAGCGCATCCTCCGCCGTGCCTACAACTACGACCGGGGCATGGACGGCAATGGCAACTTGGACATGGGGCTGCTGTTCTGCTGCTATCAGCAGGACCTCGAGCGCCAGTTCGAGACCGTGCAGAAGCGACTGGCGGGGGAGCCGCTGGTGGACTACATCACCCCGTTCGGCGGCGGCTATTTCTTCGCCCTCCCCGGTGTGAGGGACCGCTCCGACTGGCTGGGACGGACCCTTCTGTCCTGATCGTCGCCCCACCTTCCGGTCAAGAACGCCTCAAGAGTTCCTTGGATTCTTCTGACCCTCTGTTCACTCGGCCGCCTCCATGGATTCCATCGGAGAGTCCTGCCCGCGGCACAGGATCAGGCGCAGGCGTGAAACGCGAATCATGTGGAGGCATGGCATGGGCGGCACGGCAGGATCCGAAGGCGGCCGACGGCGTGGCCGGGCCGCGCGCTGGGGTGCCCTGGCCGGCGCCGCGGCCCTGGCGACGGTGGGCGGGGTGGCCCCCGCATGGGCCGCGCCCGCGAAGGGCGGCCACACCGCGACCCCGGTGAAGCATGTGGTGGTGATCTTCGACGAGAACATCTCGTTCGACCACTACTTCGGCACCTACCCCAAGGCGGCGAACACGGACGGCACCAGGTTCACGCCGGCCAAGGACACCCCCAAGGACATCGACACCCTGGCGCACGCCGGGCTGCTGGAGAAGAATCCCAATCTCTACAAGCCCAAGCGGCTGCGCAGTGACCAGGCCATGACCTGCGACCAGAACCACTCCTACGGCCCCGAGCAGTACGCCGCCAACGGCGGCAAGGCCGATAAGTTCGTGGAGAACACCGAGGTCAGCAAGTGCACCGGGCTGTTCGGCGAGCCCGGTCTGGTGATGGACTACTACGACGGAAACACCGTCACCGGCCTGTGGAACTACGCCCAGCACTACGCGATGAGCGACCGCTCCTTCAGCTCGGCCTACGGTCCCTCCACCCCCGGAGCGCTGGAGCTGATCTCGGGCCAGACCCATGGCGTGATCTCCACCGACCCCAAGTCCTCCACCGAGAACCCGAAGCAGACCGACAAGCCGGACGCGTACGCGGTGGCCTCGCCGGACGCCAAGGGCGTCGGCACGGTGATCAACGACCCGGACCCGGCCTTCGACGACTGCTCCAACAAGGACCACACCAGCAACAACGCCCTGGCTCAGCTGAAGGGCCGGAACGTCGGCGATCTGCTCAACGCCAAGGATGTGAGCTGGGGCTGGTTCCAGGGCGGCTTCCGGCCCAGCACCGCCTGGGACGGTGAGCAGGACCACTACGCCAAGTGCTCGGGTACCACCCACAAGAACGTCGGCGGCGCCGCCTCGGTGGACTACAGCCCGCACCACGCGCCGTTCCAGTACTACAAGTCCACGGCCAACCCGCATCACCTCCCGCCGAAGGACGTCCAGGAGATCGGCCACAGCGGCCGGGCCAACCACAACTACGACCTCACCGACTTCGACGCGGCGCTCAAGACGGGCCATCTGCCGTCCGTCAGCTTCCTGAAGGCCGCCGAGTACCAGGACGGCCACGCCGCCTACTCCGACCCGGTCGACGAGCAGCACTTCCTGGTCGAGCAGATCAACGCGATTCAGAAGTCGCCGCAGTGGAAGGACACCGCGATCGTCGTCGCGTACGACGACAGCGACGGCTGGTACGACCACGCCTACGCCAAGCCCCGCAACGGGTCGACCGACAAGACCACGGGTTCCAATGGCAAGGCCACCGACAGCCCCGCCTGCCAGTCCGCCCCGAAGCCCGCGGGCGGCTACCAGGACCGCTGTGGCCCCGGCCCCCGGCAGCCACTGCTGGTGATCTCCCCCTTCAGCAAGTCCAACAAGGTCGACCACACCCAGACCGAGCAGACCTCGATCACCCGCTTCATCGAGGACAACTGGCACACCGGCCGGATCGGTGACGCCTCCTTCGACCGCCGGGCGAACACCCTCTCCGGGCTCTTCGACTTCCGTCACCCCAACAACACCCAGGTGCTGCTGAAGTCCGACGGTTCGGTCGCGTCGGTCCACAAGTCCGGTCACTACACGACCTCCGCCCTGGCCGCCCACGCCCCGATCGTGAACGCCGCGGCCGCCGACGCCCTGACCACCCGGCGGCTCGCCGAGGACAAGGGCATCTCCGCCGCCCTGCCCATCGGCCTCACCGCGGGTGTGCTGGTGCTCGGCGGCGCCGGTACGGCACTGGCCCTCCACCGCCGCCGCACCGCGCGGACCGCGGGCTAGGCCCGTTCCGCGCGAGCGCGCGGCACCGTCGTCGGGTCCGCCGCCGCACCTCCTCCCCAGGTGGCGGCGGGCCCGGCCGTTCACCGGGGGCCGGGGAAAGCCGTTCACCGGGGGCCGCGGAACAAGGCCCGGGAATAAAGCGGAGCCTTTCTCCGGTTGAATGTCGGCGGTAGACGTAGAGGCGTGGCGGCGCAGCGCCGCACACGCACACGACATACGCGCACCGCACAGTGCGACCAGGGAGGCGGGCCACCGTGGCCGATGAGCAGGACCGGCGAGACGACCAGCGCGACCCCATCCGGGCCCGGCCCCTCGGCAGCGCACCGGTGCCCCTGTCGGTGCTGGACCTCGCGACCGTCGGCAGCGGGGTGACGGCCGCCGAGGCGCTGCGGACCACCACCGAGCTCGCCCGGCTCGCCGAGCGCCGGGGCTTCCAGCGCTTCTGGGTCGCCGAGCACCACTCCATGCCCGGGGTCGCCAGCTCCTCCCCGGCGGTGATCCTCGCCCATCTCGCCGCGCACACCGAGCGGATCCGGCTGGGCTCCGGCGGGGTGATGCTTCCCAACCACGCCCCGCTGGTCATCGCCGAGCAGTTCGGCACCCTGGAGGCGCTCGCCCCCGGCCGGGTGGACCTCGGCCTCGGCCGCGCCCCCGGCACCGACGGGGCCACCGCCGCCGCGCTGCGCCGCACCGAGCGGCTGCGCGAGGGCGCCGACGACTTCCCCCAGCAGCTCGCCGAGCTGACCCGCTTCCTCGACGACGACTTCCCCGACGGCCACCGCTACGCCCGTATCCACGCGGTGCCGGGGCCGGTGCAGGGCACCGTGCCCGGCGGGGTCCAGTCCGCCGGCCGGCCGTCGGTCTGGCTGCTGGGCTCGAGCGGGTTCAGCGCCCGGCTCGCCGGGATGCTCGGCCTGCCGTTCTCCTTCGCCCACCACTTCTCCGCGGCCAACACCGTCCCCGCGCTCGACCTCTACCGCGAGACCTTCCGGCCGTCCGCCGTGCTGGACAAGCCGTACGCCTCGATCGGCGTCTCGGCCTTCGCCGCAGAGGACGAGAAGGAGGCCTACCGCCAGGTGCTCACCGGCGCCCTGGCCATGATCCGGCTGCGCACCGGACGCCCCGGCCTGGTGCCGACGCCCGAGGAGGCCGAGGGGTACGAGTTCAACGAGATCGAGCGCGACTTCATCAACAGCTGGCTCGCCAACGTCGAGTACGGCGGCCCGGACCAGGTCCGCGAGGGGCTCGACGGGCTGATCAAGCGCACCGGAGCGGACGAAGTCAAGATCACGGCCAATGCCCACGGCCGTGCCGCCCGTCTGCGCTCGTACGAGCTGATCGCCGACGCCTACGATCTGCCGACGGCGCAGACGGAGGCCTAGCCCTAACCTGGTGCCGCCGGGCAGGTGATCATCGCCTGGATACGGTCCGGCGGCACCGGACGGGAGTAGAACCACCCCTGCCCCGTATCGCAGCCGATCCGCCTCAGCCGCTCCGCCTGCTCGGCGCTCTCCACACACTCGGCCGTCACCGTGAGGCCCAGCCGGTGCGCGAGCTGCACCAGCGCCTCGACGATGGTCTCGTCGGCCGGATTCGGATGCTCCTCCGCCCGGAACCCCTGGACGAACGAGCCGTCCAGCTTGAGCGTGGAGACCGGCAGCCGGCTGAGATAGGCGAGGTTGGAGTAGCCCGTCCCGAAGTCGTCGATCGCGATGGCCACCCCCATGTCGCTGAGCGCCTGCAGCGCCTGCAGCGGCCGCCCCGTGGACCCCATCACCGCCGACTCGGTCAGCTCCAGCTGGAGCAGATGCGGCGGCAGCCCGGTCTCCGCCAGGATCGCGGCGACATCGGCCACCAGATCGGAGTCCCACACCTGGCGGACCGCCACATTCACGCTGACCACCAGCGGATGCGGCGGTTCGGCCAGCTGCCAGGCACGGGCCTGGCGGCAGGCGGTGCGCAGCACCCACCGGCCCAGCGGCACGATCGCGCCGTTCTCCTCGGCCAGCGGGATGAACCGGTTCGGCGACAGCCGCCCGAACTGCGGATGGTCCCAGCGCACCAGCGCCTCCACCCCCCGGACCACCCCGTCGCCCAGCCCCACCAGCGGCTGGTAGTCGAGCACGAACTCGTCCCGCTCGACCGCCGGGCGCAGGGTGCTGGACAGCGCCTGCCGGGTCATCCGATGGGCGTTGCGCTCCGGGTCGAAGAGGGTCCAGCGCGCCTTGCCGTCCTCCTTCGCCCAGTACAGCGTGGTGTCCGCGGCCTGCATCAGCCAGGTGGTGTGGGTGCCGGCCGCGGGCCGCTCCACCACGCCGATGCTCGCCGACACCGACAGCCGCTGCCCGCCCACGTCGAACGGTTCCTGAAGGGCGGCCAGCACCGTCCGGGCGAGGTCGCACAGCTGCTCGGTGCCGGTGGAGTTGCGGACCAGCAGGGCGAACTCGTCCCCGCCGAGCCGCGCCACCAGATGGCCGTCGGGCGCCGCGCAGTCGGTGAGCCGCTGGGCGACCGCGCCGAGCAGCCGGTCGCCGACCCGGTGGCCGAGGGTGTCGTTGACCGCCTTGAAGCCGTCCAGGTCGAGATAGCACAGCCCGATCCGGCCGGTGCCCCCGTGGTCGTAGGTGGCCGCCTCCAGCGCCCTGGTCATCCGCTCGAAGAACAGGCTGCGGTTGGGCAGCCGGGTCACCGGGTCGTGCATCTGCAGATGGCGCAGCCGCCCCTGGAGATCCCGCTGGTCGCTGATGTCGGCCATCGACAGCAGCAGACTGCAGCTGTCCGGCGCGGGCTCGACGGTGACCTCGGCCCACAGGGCATGGCCGTCGGCGCGCCGCAGCCGCCGGGTGCGGCGCAGCCGTGCGGCACGGCCGCCGAGGACGTCCCGGTACTCCCGCCAGGTGCGCGGATCCTCGCGCAGATCGGCCAGGTCCGCCGCGCTGCGGGTGATCAGCAGGGCCGGATCGGTGCCGAGCAGGGCGCCGAGCGCGGGGTTGGCGTCGAGCACCCTGCCCTCGCGGTCGACGACGGCCATGGCGAGGCGCGCCACATTGAAGGCGGCGCGGTAGTCGCCGGGCGCGGGGCCGGTCGGGGGACCGGCGGTATGCCCGGTGGTGGGCCCGGCGGTATGCCCCGCCGTGGGCCCGGTGGTATGCCCCGTTGGGTGCACCGCGCCCGGGGGCGCGCCGGGGGCCGGGGGCGTGCCCAGGACCGACGGCGCGCCGGGGGCCGGACGGGGTGCGCCGGGGTCCTCCGTGACCGGAAGGACGCTCGGCATGGCCTCACGCTCTGTGATCGTCGGCAGTGTCGCGCCCGGGGCGCGTCCCTGCCCGTCGGGGGTTCCGCTCACCGCTCGCTCCCGCGTGGCGTTTGTTGTTTCCAGGTTGTTCGTACACATCTTGTGCATGTCTCACACCGGGTGCCGGGCCGACCGTAAGTGCCTGCCTGAAGGGGGATTCCCCGTTGGAAATGTGCCGATCATAGGGGCTCGTACTCCGGGCGTTCCATCGATGTCATCGCGCTCACCGCCGCCTTGACAATGTGTTTGGTCGTATCTGTCCGACTCTGCGCGGGCCAACGGCCGCTCTGACCGATTGTGACCGTCTGTTACGTACCCGGATCGCGGCCTCTTCACTCGACCAGCCCAACCCAACAGGGCGTACCCCGCCAATTCACCTCAGGGTGGAGTGGGTGTTCCGACTACGCCCGGGAGGTCGACATGGTGCGTCTTCCTCAGGTACCCGAGGGGGTGCACCGGCAGCCTCGGCTGCGTCGGACCGGAGCCCTGCTCACCTCGCTGAGCGCGCTCATCGCGACCACCGTGGTGGCCGGCCCCGCCGTCGCGGCCGGCCCCGGCGGCCCCTGTGACCTGGAACGCACCGATGCCCACCACTCGGAGGGCGTGGACACCTGGAACCCCCGCTACCCCCGCCCGGTACGCCGCCTGGACGCGGCGATGGTCTTCCTGTCCTTCCCGGACGCGCGGCCCCGGGTGACCCCCGCCCAACTGGCCGCCGACCACATCCCGGCGACCCCCAATTTCTTCAAACGGGCCTCCTACGGGAAGTTCGGCTTACGGGTGCATCCGCTGCGGCGCTGGATCGCCATGCCCCAGCGCTCCACCGCGTACGCCATACAGCGCGACTGGAACGCCCAGCGCCGCGCCGCCTATCTGCGCGACGCCATCGCGGCCGCCGATCCGCACCTCGACTTCGCCCGCTACGACCTCGTCTATCTGGTCGCCGACCCCGACGCCCCCGGTGTGGACGCCGATGCGACGAAAGTGGTCAACTTCGAAAAGCCACTGCGCGCGGACGGTGTCGATCTGCGCCGACTGGTCACCGTTTTCGAGCACCATCCGCCGGACCGCAATGTGCTGGCCCATGAGACCGGGCATGTCTTCGACCTGCCCGACCTCTACCACCGGCCGAAGGACACCGACGGCAACGCCGAATGGGACACCTACGTCGGCGACTGGGACCTGATGGGAAGCCAGTTCGGCATGGCACCCGATCCGTTCGGCTGGCACAAGTGGAAGCTCGGCTGGCTCGGCGCGCGCCAGGTGGCCTGCGACCGCGCCACCGGACCGCGCCGCTACACCCTCCAGCCCCTCGCCGCCCCCATCGGGCACGGCCGGTCCGGCGCCGACACCCGCACCCGGCTGGTCGTGGTCCGCACCGGGCCCACCACCGCGCTGGCCATCGAGGCGCGCGGCGGCAGCGGCAACGACGCGGGCACCTGCACCGAGGGCGTGCTGGTCTACCGCGTCCGCAACGACAAGGCATCGGGCGACGGCCCCGTACAGGTGCTGGACGGCCACCCCGCCACCTCCGCCTGCTGGAACGAGTCGGTCTACCCCGAACTCGCCGACGCCCCGCTCGGCGTCGGGGACAGCATGTCGGTCAAGGAGGACGCCGTACGGATCACGGTGGCGGGCCGCGCCGCCGACGGGGGCTGGACCGTCCGGGTCAACCGCAGGGCGCGTTGATGACGGCTGATGACGGGGGTGCGACGGCCCGGCGGACCGCTGCCGGACCCGCGCCGATGCGGCGGGTCGGGCCGCTGCCGGACCCCCGCCGAGGACCGGGGCGCGCTCCTCACCGTTGATCAAGTCGGCTTCGAGGTGGCGCTTCGAGACTGTGGGCCCCTTTTCGACATCGGGCGCCCGGGAGTTGAGAATGCCGCGATACGCGAATCTGTCCGAGGCCCTGAAGGAACGGGCCCTCCGGAGCCCCGACGGCACGGCACTCGCCCACCCCGCCGCCGACGGCACCGAACACCGCGTCTCCTACGCGGCGCTCGACGCCCGCGCCGACGCCGTGGCCGCCTGGCTGCGCACCCGCGACGCCGTCGGCCGCCGGGTGCTGCTCGCCATGGACCCCGGTCCGTGCGCCGCGGTGGCGTTGCTCGGCTGTCTGTACGCGGGGGCCGTCGCGGTACCCGTACCCGCGCCGTCCGCCTCCCGGACCGATGCCGAGCGCACCGCCTCGATCGTCCGGGACGCCGCCGTGGACCTCGTCCTCACCGAGACCGCCCACGCCACCGAGACCTCCCGCCGGCTCTCCCGAATCGGCCGCGCCGGTCTGACCTGCCTCGCCGTCGACGGATTCCGCCCCGACGCGGGCGCCGACGCGCCCCGGCACCCCCTCCGCACCACCGCCGACAGCCTCGCGCTGCTCGCCTACGACTCCGGGCCCGCCACCGCCCCCCGCGGCGCCCTGCTGACGCATGGCAACCTTACGGCGGCCATGGCCGGGCTGCGGCGGACGCTCGGCACCGACCGCCGCTCCCGGATCGGTGGCTGGCTGCCCCGCCGCCACACCCCCGGGCTGATCGGACAGGTGCTGCACCCCTTATGGCTCGGCGCCACCGCCGTGACACTTCCGGCGGAGCCGTACCGCACCGACCCGCTCGGCTGGCTGCGCGCCATCAGCCGCCACGGCATCACCGAAACCCTCGCGCCCGACATCCTCCACGCCCGCTGCGCCGCCCTCCTCGGCGACGAGCCACCGGCCGGGCTCGACCTCTCCCGCTGGCGGACCGCGCTGAACGCCGGGGAGCCCGTCTCGGCCGGGACGATGGCCGCCTTCCCCCACCGCTGCGCCCCGCTGGGCCTGCGCCCGGCCACCCTGGTGGCCGGATACGTCCCGGCCGAGGGGGCGCCGGTGCCGCTGGCCACGGGGCGCACACCGGTGCCGGGCGCGGACTTCGCCGTCGTGGACCCGCTGACCGGGCGCCGGCTGCCGGACGGGGCGCCCGGGGAGATCTGGGTGCGCGGGTCCGCCGTGGCCACCGGCCACTGGGGCGGTCCGTCGGACACCGCGCTGCTGTTCGCCGCCCGCGTCACCGAGGGTCCCGGCGGCTTCCTGCGCACCGGCGATCTCGGCCTTACGGTCAACGGCCAGCTTCGGATGACCGGCCGGGTCCGTGACGCCCTCCTGGTGGACGGCCACACCCTGCACCCCCAGGACGTGGAGCGCGAACTGCTGGGTTGCGCGAAGGCGCTGGGATCGGCCCGGGTATTCTGCGCCGGACCCGGCGCGGGGGCGCTGGTGGTCGTCCAGGAGGTCGTCCGTACGGCGGGCGGGGCGCGCACCGGGCTGCCCCGGCTGGCGGCCCGGATCCGCGCCCTGATCGCGGAGGAGTTCGGGGTCGAGACCGGCGCGCTGCTGCTGGTGCGCCCCGGCACCGTGCGCGGGGCGGGAACCGCCAAGGTGCGGCGCGCCCTGCTGCGCGAGCGCTATCTGCGGGGTGAAGTGCGCGCGCTGCACGCCGAGTTCGGGCCGGGGGCCGGTGAGCCCTGTCGGGGTGGTGCGGCGTGAAAAGGGGGCGCACGGTCGCGTTCGCGCTACGGGATGGGCGTTCGACGGGCGTATTTCCCCGCGAATCGATGGAATGGCCGAGAGGGCGGGGGAATAATCGCCATGCGGGGTGAGGCCGGGCGGGGAAAGCAGGGGGCGGCATGGTCAGGGTGCTGATCGCGGAAGACATGCATATGTTGCGCAAGGCACTGGTCGCCCTGCTGGAATTCGAACCGGATATCGATGTGGTGGCCGAATTCTCCAACGGTGCCGAAATCCTGCCGCGCGCCCGTGAACTCCGCCCGGACGTCGCCGTGCTCGACATCGATCTGCCGGGCGTGGACGGGCTCACCGCCGCGGCCGAGTTGAGCACCGCCGTCCCCGAATGCCGCACCATGATGCTCACCAGCCTCGGCCGCCCCGGAAATCTGCGCCGGGCGCTGGCCGCCCATGTCTCCGGCTTTCTGCTGAAGGACAGCAGCCCGGAGAAGCTGAGCGAGGCCATCCGCGCCGTCGCCAAGGGCGAGCGGGTGATCGATCCCCAGCTCGCGCTGGCCGCCCTGGACGACGGCCCACAGCCGCTGACCCCACGGGAGCTGGAGGTCCTGCGGTTCGCCGCGAAGGGCGAGGACTCCGGGCAGATCGCGGCCAAGCTGTTTCTGTCGGTGGGCACGGTGCGCAACTATCTGACGTCCGCCGTGACCAAGCTGGACGCCCGCAACCGGGTGGACGCCATCCGGATCGCCCGCGAGGCGGGCTGGCTCTAAGGCGGCGTACGGCGTCCCCGCGCGCCGGTCAGGCCGTCAGGGGTCCGTTACACCGTCAGGGGCCGTTACGCCGCCAGGTCCTGTCACGCCGTTGGGGCCCCAGGGCCCCGTCACGCCGTCACCGTCGGCCCCGGGCCGTACTCCCGGCCGCTCCGCGGCGGCGCGTCCACGGACACATCCAGCTCCGCCCGTAACTCGAACCAGCCGTCCGACCGTACGCCCGCGCGCAGCCGCCCACCGAGGTTCTCCACCCGCACCCGGAGGTTGCCGATGCCGCTGCCGCCGTCCGAACTGTCGGCGCGCAGGATCGTGGACGGCCGGCCCACCCCGTCGTTGACGAGGGTCAGCGACACCCGGCGCCCGCTGCGCCGCGCCTCGACCGCGCAGTGGTCGGCCTTGCTGTGGCGCAGCACATTGGTCAGCCCCTCGCGCAACACGCTCGCCAGCACCGTGTCCACCAGCTCCGGCAGCGGTCCGCAGTCGATCTCGGCCGTGGCGCTGATGCCCGCCGCGGCCAGCATCGAACGGGCCGTCGCCGCCTCCGCCGACAGCGACATCTTGCGATAGCCGCTGGCCACGGCCCGTACGTCGGCGAGGGCCTGACGGGAGGTCTGCAGGATCTCCGAGAGCTCCTGCTGGGCGCGGGAGTTCTGCCGGGGCACCAGCCGGTGCACCAGCTCACATTTGAGGGTGATCGTGGACAGGCTGTAGCCCAGCAGATCGTGCACGTCCCGGGAGAACCGCAGCCGCTCCTGGGCGACCGCCAGCCGGGCCAGCTCCGCCCGGGACCGGGACACCTCGGCGACCAGCCCGGACAGCCGTGAGAGCCCGAAGACCACCAGCCCGGTCAGCGCGGTGGAGACCGTAGTGTACGCGACCTGACCCCAGCCGAACCCCACCTGGAACAGCAGCACGTCCGTGCACAGCAGGATGGCCGCGAACGCGGGCCACGCCAGCGCCGGGACCAGCACCAGCAGCGAGGAGCCGGCCAGGAAGCCCGGCATGCCCAGCCAGGCGTGCTTGAAGATGGCGAAGGGGGCGAAGGTCAGCACCGTCTGGAGGGTCAGCGTCCAGCGCCGCGCACCGCTGAGCCGGGGCGCGAGGCCGGGGAAGGAGTGCAGCATCTGGAGGCAGAGCAGCATGGTCATCGGCAGCAGCGCAAGACCGAGCATCGCCGCGTCGACGGACCTGCCCGAACGATTGCCGTCGACCACATAGGTGACGGCCACGGCGAAGTACCCCACCAGCACGAGGACCGTGATGACCACGGCCAGACGCGGCGCCAGACCGTCCTGGTGGCGCGGTGGATGGTTCCCGGCATCGTCGGGCAAGAGGCTCCCCTGCACTCGTCCTCCGGATGGTCGGGCCGGATTGGGTGGCTTGCCCGAGAGTATCCGATCTTCACCTGGGGTGGAGAGGCCCTGTGGAAGGCTCATGCTGTACGCAGAGTTACCGGATATCACGGGGGATCACAGGAAAAACGGAATCGGGTTGAGATCCGCATAGCGCGTGGGCCCCGGCAGCCGGCCGAGCGCCACGGGGGCGTCGAAGAGCCGGCCGGGCGCGAACCGGGCCCAGTGCGGGCGCATTCCGGGCACCAGCACCTTGGCCACCGGAAGCCCCACATCCGGCCGGGTCTGGTCCAGCGCCAGCAGTTCCATCCCGCGCCCGCGCACCAACTCCCTCACGGCGGCCAGCGCACCGCCCTCCGGGGGCTCCGGAGGGCCGGATATCCCCGGGGGCATTACGGCCGCCGGATCGGGGGCCAGATAGGGGTGGTCGGCGAGGGTCGCGGTACGGAACCAGCGCAGCGCCTCGGGCTCGGCGGCGCCGTAACCCTCGCCGTCGGCACGCGCCTCGACCACCGCCGGAAGCATCTGGTTCAGCTCGGCGAAGGCGTGGCACAGCGCGGTGTGCCGGTCGAAGTGGGCACCGAAGCCGAAGGTGATGTCCTCCGCGGGCTTGTCGAGGCGCCGGGAGAGCGCGGCGACCACCGGTATGCCGAAGTCCGTGGTGAGGTCCAGGGCCCACACCTCGCGCCGCACGCCCCGGTGGGCGGCGCGCACTTCGGCCAGCCACGGGTCGTCGAAGGCGTCCAGGGCCACAGCGGGCTGCCGGGTGCGGTTGTACCACCACAGGGCGACCGCGTCCCGCTCCACGAGCTCCAGGAAGCCCCGTACGACGGCGTCGGCCAGGGTGCGGCCCGCCGCCGCGCCGTTGGAGTCCGCCCGGCAGCAGCGGTGGCCCGGGGGCTGCGGGGCGCCGTAGTACAGCAGCGCGGTGGGCAGCAGCCGGTGCCGCTCGGCGGTGAGCGACCACACCGGGGTCCAGTCCAGCTCCGCGCCCTCGTCGAACGGATCCTGGACGCGGTGGCGCGCGGGGAGGGCGGGATCCCGGAACTGGCGCGGGTCGAAGAGCTGGACGGTGTCCGGGTGCACCGCGTCGTCCGGGCGCAGATCGCGGTAGCGGGCGCGCTGACGCGGCTCGTCCCCCTGGAAATGGCCGCTGTAGTGCTCCAGGGCCTCGCACAGCGCGCTCGCCCGCGCCTGTTCGGCCGTGCGGCCCTTACCGTGGGCGGCGGCCCGCAGCCCGGCCCTTACGGCGTCCAGGCCGCCGTGGGGGCCCGCTCCGGCGTACGAAGGGTGGCGGGCGTGGAAGCAGTTGAGGACGGCGGGGCCGCGCGGATCGCGCCGGATCTCGGTGACCAGCCCGGTGACGGGGTCCACCAGATGTCCGTAGCGCTCCATGATCCCGCGCGCGGAGGTGTCGGTGGCGGTCTCGGCCAGTGGCGCCCGTGGCGAGGGCAGCGACAGGGGTGCCCGTATGCGGGCCGCGACCAGCGCCGGATCGCCACAGCCCGCGCACTGCGGACGGCGGGAGAGCGGATGGCGGCCCACGGTGGCGGTGAGGCTGTCCAGGGTGCGCAGCTCCCGCTGGCCCGGGTGCCGGTACCCGGCCAGCCACTTGGCGGCCTCCAGGGCGGCGAGCTGGAGCGCGGCGGCGCGGCTCGCGGGCAGGGAGGCGGGCGGTCGCGGCACCGGTCCGGGACGGCCGAGCCGGCGCTGGAGATACGCCTCGGCCTGCCGTCCGCGCCACAGCCGGTCCGCCAGACAGACCCAGCACGGAGCGTCGGGGGCGCCGAGGAACGGGCCCAGCCACGCCTGGGTGCCGACCGGTTTGACGGGCAGCCAGCGACGGCCGGCGGCGCGGTGCGCGGCGTCCACGGCGGCGAGCCGGGGATCGAGGTAGTCATCGCACACCACAAGGGTGAGTTCTGAGGCGTCATGTTGACGAATGGCGATTTGACATATCTCTCGCCGAGGACTATCGGCCCCCGAGGTCGTCGGATCGCCGTCCGCCGCCTCCGCGTTCACGGACCTCGGGTCCGCCGGCTCGCCGTCCACCGTCCTCAGCCCCGCGACGCGCAGCGCCCGGACCACCTCGTCCGGGTCGGTCGAGCCGAGCACCAGCGGGGCCACGGCGGGGCGGGCGGACGCGGGCGTGGGGGCCGGGGCGGAGCCGCCCGTGCCCAGCCCGGCCAGCTCCCAGTACGCCTCCTCGGGGGTCCAGGCGCGCCCCCGCTCGGAGACCAGCCCGGCCGCGCGGAGACGGGCGATGACGCGCTCGGCCTGCCCGGCCGGGACCGGGCCGGGCGGGACGGCGCCGGGCGGGCCCGCGGCGCGGCCGGGCGTGGCTGCCTCGGTGAGGATGTGGGCGAGGTCCCGCGACCCGTCGAGCAGCGGTGCCAGCGCGGCGATCGCGTGCCCGAGCAGCGCCGTGACCCCGTGCTCGGAGACGAGATAGACGGCCTCGCCGGGCACCGGCTCGACCCGCAGATGTGGTGTGAAGCCCAGTTCGCCGGTCATTGCCCGGGCCCGGTCATTCGGCGCCGACGGTGCAGATGCAGATGCCGGGCGCGGGGATGGGCCAGGCGGTGTCGGAGAGGTCCTCGATGACCAGGTCGTCGTCCTCGGCGGGCTTGGCGCGCTCGGTGATCTGGACGACCTCGGTGACCTCGGTGTTCTCGGCGGGATGAGCCAGGACGGCGGGGCTCGTGGGCTCATATGGGACGGGCGTATCGGTCATCGCGGACTCTCTCATCGCCAGGGGTGTGAATTTGTCATGGTGCGGGGCTCTGGAACTCATATCGAGCTCGGTACTCCGGCACTGGCCGCACAGGCCGCCCACAAGCGAGGCTCTTAGATGCCTCGGTGGCAGGGCCGCGCGGCCAGGAGGCACTTGACGGACCGTTGACGGAGGTACACGACCATGGACATCAAGGTGTTGGGGCCGCTGAGCGTCGAGGCGTGCGGTCAGTCGATCGTGCCCAGCGCGGGCAAGCCGCGCCAGATCCTTGCACTGCTTTCCGTCTACGCCAACCAGATGCTCCCGGTGCCCACTCTTATGGAGGAAATCTGGGGCACGCAGATGCCGCGCAGCGCGCTCACCACTTTGCAGACCTACATCCTGCAGTTGCGCCGCAGGCTGGCCGCGGCCTATGGCCCACAGGCCCCGCAGGCTTCCAAGGATGTGCTCGCCACGCGGTACGGCGGATATGTGCTGGAGGCCCAGCCGGGCGCGGTGGACATCCATGAGTACGACCGGCTGGTGGCCGCGGGGCGGGACGCGCTGGACGCCGGGGACGATGTCCAGGCGTCCCTGCTGCTGCGCGAGGCGCTGGCCGTCTGGCGCGGCCCCGCGCTGGTGGATGTGAAGGTCGGGCCGGTCCTGGAGATCGAGCTGGCCCGTCTGGAGGAGAGCCGGCTCGGCGTCCTGGAGCGCCGTATCGAGGCCGATCTGCGGCTGGGCCGCCATGCCGAGCTGCTCACGGAGCTCACCGAGCTGACCGCCCGTCATCCGCTGCACGAGGGGCTGCACGCCCAGTGCATGGCCGCGCTCTACCGTGCGGGCCGCCCCTGGCAGGCGCTGGAGGTCTACCAGGGGCTGCGCGCCAGACTGGTGGAGGATCTCGGGCTGGAGCCGTCGCCGCGGCTGCAGAAGCTCCAGCAGGCGGTGCTCGCCTCCGACCCGGCGCTCGATCTGGACCTGGACGGCCACTGGCGCCGCCCGGTGCTCGACCTGTTCGCCGCATAGCCCCCGGCCAACGGCCCCCAGCCCCCAGCCCCCGCAGAGCAGATCCCCGAGCTCCCCGACATCCCCGATACCGCCCCGTCCTCGTCCGGAGTCCCGTAGGTCCCGTACCAGCCGTCCCCGTCCGGCGAACCCTCCCCCCCCAATACGCCCGGCGCCGCCCTTCAGCCGGGCCTGCTACGGCTCCGCTGCCCGATCCCCCCGCGCGGGCAAGCGGAGCCGTAGCGCGTCCAGGGGCTGTCACAGGCGCCCGATGCCCGATGCCCATGGCCTGAGCCCTGGACCCTGAGCCCGACCAGCAGGAGGCGCGATGATGCGCGAGATCGACACCGATGTGTGCGTGGTCGGGGGCGGCCCGGCCGGTCTGGTGCTGGCGCTGCTGATGCTGCGGTCGGGGGCTCGGGTGACCGTGGTGGAGTGCGCCCGAGCGCATCAGCGCGTGGTCCGCGGCGAAATACTCCAGCCCGGCGCGATGGAGCTGTTGGACGCGCTCGATGTGCTCGCCGGCGCACGCGCCCGCGGCGCCCATGAGCACCACCGGTTTCTGGTGATCGAGGGCGAGCGGGTGCTGCTGGAGGCCGACTACCGGCTGCTTCCGGCCCCGTACGACCACCTGTTGAGCGTGCCGCGCCCCCATCTGCTGGATGAGCTTCTCGCCCGCTGCCGCCGCTCGCCCGGCTTCCGCTATCTGCCCGGACGGCGGGCCGGGGCGCTGCTGCGGCGGGAGGGGCGGATCGCCGGCGTCATCGCCGAAGGCGCGCCGGGCCGCTGTGCCGTACGGGCCCGGGTCGTCGTCGGCGCGGACGGCCGGTTCTCGCGGATTCGGCGGCTGGCGGGCATCGGGGCGGGCCGCGCCGACGCGTTCGCCCAGGATGTGCTGTGGTGCACCCTCAGCACGCCCCCGGAAGAGCCGCCGGTCCGCGATGTGCGGGTGTACCGCACCGGCGGCGGCCCGGTGCTGGTCTACGGCTCCTGGCCGAACCGGATCCAGCTCGGCTGGACCCTGCCGCACCGGCGCTACGGCCATATCGCCGCCCTCGGCCTCGACCACGTCAAGGACCGGCTGGTGCGCGCCGTGCCGCGGTACGCCACGCTGATCCGCGATCAGCTCCGCACCCCGTCCGACCTCGGTGTGCTCGATGTCTTCTCCGCACGCGCCGAGCGCTGGGTGGCCGACGGGCTGGTGCTGATCGGCGACGCCGCCCACACCCACAGCCCGATCGGCGCCCAGGGCATCAACCTCGCGGTGCAGGACGCGGTGGTGCTTCACCCCCTGCTGGTCCGCGCCCTGGCCGAGGGCGACACCAGCGCCGAGCGGCTGGCGGAGTTCGAGCGGCGGCGCGGGCCCGACATCGCGGCGGTGATGCGGATGCAGACCCTGCAGAGCCGGGCGATCCTCTCGCAGGGCGCGTTCACCACCCGGGTGCGCCCCCGTCTTGCGCGGGCGCTGCGTCATACGCCGCTCTACCGCAAGATCCTCCAGCGCATGGCCTACGGCAACCCCTCGATCCGTATCGCCGACGCCGGGGTGTGCGGCCGCATATGACGCCCTCGAGAGCGATGGCCGAAAACCACCCGCACACCGGCTTCTCGCCACCCCGGCATTGGCGCCATGCCCCGTACGGCCTAGGTTGAGGCCATGCACACTGTCGTGATCCTGGCGCTGGACCAGGTCATCGCGTTCGATCTGGCCACTCCGATCGAGGTGTTCACCCGCACCCGGCTGCCCGACGGCCGGGAGCCCTACCGGGTCCGGGTCTGTGCCCCCGCCCCCGCCGTCGACGCCGGGGTGTTCGCCCTCCAGGCCCCGTACGGGCTCGAGGCGCTCGCCGAGGCCGACACCATCGTCGTGCCCGGCCGCGGCGACCCTCTGCTCCCGGTCCCCGACGAGGTGATCGAGGCGCTGCGGGACGCGGCCGGACGGGGCACCCGTATCGCCTCGATCTGCTCCGGAGCGTTCGTCCTCGCCGCCACCGGGCTGCTCGACGGACTCCGCGCCACCACGCACTGGCTCGGCGGCGCGCTGCTCGCCGAGCTCCATCCGAAGATCCAGGTCGACACGGATGTGCTCTATGTGGACAACGGCCAGTTCCTCACCTCGGCGGGCGCCGCGGCCGGGCTCGATCTGTGTCTGCACATGATCCGGCGGGACCATGGCTCCGCCGTGGCCGCCGACGCCGCCCGGCTGTCCGTGATGCCTCTGGAACGGGAGGGCGGACAGGCCCAGTTCATCGTCCACGACCAGCCGCCCGTACCGCGCGGATCGCTGTTCGAACCCCTGCTGCGGTGGATGGAGGACAACGCCGGACGGGACCTCACCCTCAACGAGATCGCCGCCCACGTCGGCATGAGCACCCGCACCCTCAACCGCCGCTTCCGTGAGCACACCGGGACCACCCCGCTGCAGTGGCTGCACCGCGCCCGGATCCGCCAGGCGCAGTATCTGCTGGAGGCCACCACCCACCCCGTGGAGCGCATCGCCTCCCAGGTGGGGTTCGGCTCGCCCACCTCCTTCCGGGACCGCTTCAAGCGCGTCGTCGGCACCAGCCCGCACAGCTATCGTTCCGCCTTCCAGCGAAACGCCGGATAGCCGCCGAGCGAGACCCCGTACCGGGTCGGGCGCGGGTCGAGGCGGGCTCGAGTCACGGCGGCGACCATGGCCTTCTCAGTGGGAACGACCGCGAGGAGCGCCCATGTTGGACCTCGGCCTGGAGGGGCGCACGGTCCTGGTCACCGGGGCCACCGGAGCCATCGGCAGCGCCGCCGCACGCGCCTTCGTGGAGCAGGGCGCCCGGGTCGCGCTCGCCTTCCGGCACCGCCGCGATGCCGCCGAGGCGTTGGCCGTCGAGCTGTCCGGGCCGGACCGGGGCAGGGCCTTCGCCGTGCCGTACGCCCTGGACGACGCCGCGTCGCCGCGCTGGGTCGTGGCCGCCGTGGAGGAGCACTGGGGCGGGCTGGACGTGCTGGTGGCGGCCGCCCGGCGAAGGGGCGCGCGGCGCGAGCCGCACGCCCGGTTCGAGGACGTCCCGGAGGAGCACTGGCGGCCGCTCGTCGCCGACGCCTTCGCGCCCGCGATCCGCACCGCCCAGTGGGCCGTCGCCGGGATGCGCAAGCGCGGCTGGGGCCGGATCGCGCTGGTGGCCCCGCCGCATGTGCCGGACGGCGACCCGGGTGGGGAGTTTCACGCGGTGGCGCGGGCCGGGCTGCAAGGTCTGGTCCGCGGTCTGGTGGGCGAGGTGGACCGGGACGGAGTGCTGATCAACGCCGTGTGCCCCGGGCCAACCCCGCCCGACCGGCCACCGACCACGCCCGACCGACCGCCCACCGCCCCCGAGGGCCTCACCGCCCCCGAGGGCCTCACCATGCCCGAGGACCCCACGACCCCCGAGGACCCCACGACCACGCCCGAGGACATCGCCCGCGCTCTCGTCTTCCTGTGCTCGGCGGCCAACGGCGCGATCACCGGCGAGACGCTGACGCTCGCGGGGCGCCGCTGAGCCCGCCGGGGGATGCGAGGGGTCGGCTCGGTGTCATGTCCATCGGCCGGACGGGTCGGTCCGGCCGGCTCGACCTCTGCGGGAGGTGACCGTGCGAGTCCTGTTCACGACCTGGGCCTCGGGTGCCCATCTTGTCCCCATGGTGCCGCTGGCCCGCGCCCTGCTCGAGGCCGGGCACCAGGTGCGGGTCGCGGTGCCGTCCGAGTGCGCGGCGGCCGTCGCCCGCACCGGCCTGGTGCCGGTGCAGATCGGCGCCCTGCCCATGGCGGTGGTCAGAGCGCCGGACGGTACGCGCCGCCCGCGCGGCAGCTGGCCCACGGACTGGCCGGTGCGGCCCGCCGCGCTCACCCCGGAACAGCACGGCGTGCTGCGCGCGTGCGGCGACCGGCAGGTGCGGATCGCCGAGGCGATGGCCCAGGGCCTGGTGGCCTTCGCCCGCTGCTGGCAGCCGGAGCTGGTGGTGCACGACGCGGGCGCGTACGCGGGCACGGTGGCCGCGGGGGCGCTGGGCGTGCCCGCGGTCGGCCAGCTGTGGGGGAGCGCGGCCGTCCTGCGGCTGGACCGGCAGCGGCTCGAAGGCCCGCCGCTGCCCGGCTACGCCCGGCTGATGCGGCGTTACGGCGCCGATCCGGCGCGCGAGCCCGACCTGTGGCTCGACCCCTGCCCGCCGAGCCTCGCGCTGCCCTCGCGGGCGCGGCGGCTGCCGGTGCGCTTCGTACCGCACGACGGGACATCGCCGGATGAGACGCCGTCGCCGTACGAGGCCCGCCGCGCCGGGGCGCACCCCGGGCGCCATGAGCACCTAGGGCACCCCGGGCGCCATGAGCACCCCGGGCGCCACGCCGCCGCGTCGAACGGGCGGCGCGGGCCGGTCGGCGGCCCCGGGCGCACCGGGCCGGTGCGGGTGTGTGCGGCGTGGGATGACGCCGGTGGCCCGCCGGACGCCGTACGGGCCGCGCTGTGGGCCGCCGAGGCGCGGGGCGTGGAGGTCGTCCGGGTGGGAAGCGCCGCCGAGGGGCGGCCACCCGCCGGGCCGCTGCACCGGGTGCTGCCGGGCTGCCGGGCGCTGCTCCACCAGGGCGGGGGCGCGGCGGTGCTGGCCGCCGCCATGGCCGGGGTGCCGCAGCTGGTCGTCGCGCCCCGCCTGGAGCACCAGCTGAACGGGGCGCGGCTGGCCCGGGCGGGAGCCGGGATGTATCTGCCCGCTGACGCCCTTGACGCCGCCCGGCCCGGGGCGCGGGCGGTGGGCGCCCGGCTGGCCCTGGATCTGTTCGCGTTGCTGGAGCAGCCCTCGTACGCCGCGGCGGCGCACGCCCTGCGCCGGGAGGCGCTCGCGATGCCCGGCCCGGACAAGGCGGTGCGGGCGGTCCTCCGGCTCGCGGGCCCGGCGGTGTGAGTTCGGCGCCACGCGCGATCTGTGTCGCCGGGCCACGCGAAAGGCCCCCCCACCAAACACGGGGGGATGTACGAACAGTGGCCCCCCCGGGGCGAGCACCCACCGCCCCCCGGTAGAGTGTGAGTCGGAGGCGAC
>NZ_JBHYVB010000065.1:0-15474 GCF_042750115.1 Streptomyces sp. NPDC059455 | reverse complement strand
CGGCGCCACCCGCGATGTGTTTCGCCGCGCCACGCGATCGGCCCCCAACCGAAGTAGGGGGCCTTTCACTATCTGTGCGCCGCCAGGGACTCGAACCCCGGACCCGCTGATTAAGAGTCAGCTGCTCTAACCAACTGAGCTAGCGGCGCCTGCTGACGTAGGAGACCTTAGCACCCGGACGCCACGGAGCGAAAATCGATAAGTTTCAGCCCGGAAAGGCGGCGGGTGCGCTGGTCACAGCCGTGCTGACAAGATCACCACCGGCGGTGCGGGCCGCCCGCACACAGGCCCACAGCAGTACCTCGGGGCCGGGCAGCCAGGGGCCGCGGACATCGGGCGCGACCAGCCAGCGCGGCGACGGCATCGGGGCGGACTCCCGGGTTCCGGACTCTCCGGTTCCGGACTCCGAGGCGCGGAACTCCCGGGCGCCGGGCTTCCTGGCGCCGGAATCCGGGGCGTCGTCGCGCTCCAGGGGCGCCGCCTCCTGTGGACCGGGGTCCGGCGGGAACAGCGGCGGCACGGTCACCGCGTCGCCCCGGCCGTAGCAGAGCAGCGGGGGAGCGGCCGCGCCCCACTCCTCCCAGCCGAGCAGTGCGGGCAGCCGCTGGGCGGTCCCCGGGGTGGCGAAGAGCATGACCCGGCCGCCCTGGGCCGCGACCGGTCCGGTGCCGGGGCCGTCGGTCCATAACCGGCCCACCACCCGGCGGCCGAAGAGCGCGTCCATGCTGATCACGTCGAACGCCGTGCCGCACGGCAGCGTCACCGGGGCGGTCGGGGCGGCGGCCCACAGGGCCTGCACACCGCGCGGGGAGGCGCTGGCCGAGGCGAGCCAGTCCGCGCCTGCCGGGGTGACGAAGGCGGCGGTGTGAAGTGAGTCCTGCGGCGATCTGCTCATGTTTCCACCTTTACCGCCAGCGCTGACGGTGTAGAGAGATGAGACGAAACCGGGACATCGGATGGCGGTATCGGGTACCTTCCGCTCGCATATGCCCCGGGCTCACGCCTGCCGTCAGTCCAGCACCTCGCCGCCCCGCATCAGCTCACGACCGAATTCGACCATCTTCTTGGCGTAGTCCTCGGTCCACTCGGCACGCTCGGCGATTACGGCGGGGGTCAGCCGATCGAATCGCCTCGGGTCGGCGAGCTGCGCGGCCGCCATCGCCTGGAACTCCATGGCCCGGTCCGTCGCCGCGCGGAACGCCAGCACCAGCTCCGTCGAGCGGGACAACAGCTCACGCGGGTCTTCGATCGACTCCAGGTCGAAGAAGTGCGCCTCGTCCGACGCGGCGGCGGCCGGTTCGAAGAGCAGGGGCGCGGGCTTCAGCCGCCGGGGCGCGGAGCCGTGCCGGCCGTGAGCCGAATCCGGCTCGGGCATGTGATCTCTCCTCCTGGCTCGTGAGACACGTACGGTTCGCGGGTCTTGCCGTCTCCATTGTCGCGCGTAGGGCAAGGGCGCCCCCGCCGTACGCCGCCGACCTGGGGTCTCTCCCCACCCCACCGCCCCCTGAACCATGGCCGCACCCCTCACCCCGGTGACGCACCGTACAGCCAGGCCCTTACGACACCTGGGACCTCCCTCACACCCTTACGGTCGCCATGCCACCCGGTGCTCGGACAGGTGCGCCAGCACCGCGTGATTGGCCTCCCAGCCGTCCGGGAACTTCACCGTGACGCCCAGCTGCACCGGCTCCGTGGACGGGTGCTCGTCCAGCAGCTCGGCCACCCCCGCCCGGCACACCACCACACACGCCTGCCGGTGCCGCGACGCCAGCACGCACAACCGCCCCGTCTCCAGGTGGAAGGCCGTGGCGTCCGGCCGCCCGGACAGCGGGTGCAGCACGACCGTGACATCGAACTCACGCCCTTGGAGGCGATTGGCGGTGTCGACGGTGACGCCGGAGACCCCGAGCCCCGCCAGCGCCGCCCGGACCGCCGCCGCCTGGTCCCGGTGCGCCGTGCCCACCGCGATCCGGTCCGCCGCGACCGGCTGCGGCTCGTCGGACCGCTCGCTGACCGCCACCGCGCCCCGGTCCAGCAGCCGCCGCACCACCTGGGCCACGGCCGCCACCGCCTCCGGGTCGGTGCGCGGAGTGCGCCGGGCGGGCAGCTCCAGCAGCCCCCAGCCGGACGCGGCGGCCTCGTCCAGCACCCGGTCGGGGCCCGAGCCGTCGGAGGCCACCCCGAAGCTCAGCCGCCGCTCGCCGTGGCCGGTGCCGCTGCGGAAGGGCGTGTACGGGTAGAACGCGTGCGAGACCAGCGGCGCGGCCGAGGCCGGGAGCCGCCAGGAGACCGGCAGCCGGTGCTGCGGAAGCCGCGGGTTGTGGGCGAGCAGAGTGGTGACCGCGCTCGCCGACGGGTCGTACGACAGCCCCGCCCACTGGTCGGCGCCCACCACGCTGAACGGGTCCAGCTGCCCCGGGTCGCCCACGAACAGCGCCCGCTCGAACAGCCCGGCGACCGCCAGCAGCGCGTCGGAGCGCATCTGGTACGCCTCGTCCACGATCGCGTGCCGCCACGGCTCGACGTTTTTGATGTGCGCCCACTTCGCGGCCGTGGAGACCACGATGTCGAGCCCGGCGAGGTCGGCGATCTTCGCGGAGGCGCGGACCGACGCATGGCCGTCGAGCACCGGGTCGTACGGATGCGGATCGCTGCTGTGCAGCCGCCCCACCGGGAGGTCGGGGTCCGCCGTGGCCAGCCGGTCCACCAGATCGTCCACCTGGGCGTTGGTCTGCGCGACCACCATCAGCGGCCGCCCGGCGGCGGCCAGCTCCCGCGCCGCCCGCACCACCAGCGTCGACTTGCCCGCACCGGGCGGGGAGTCCACGACGACGCCGCGGTCCGCTCCGTGCAGCGTGTCGTGCAGGATCGCCTCGGTGGCCCGCGCCGCGGCGGCCGACGGGTCGAACGGCTCGCCCGCGCGGGCACGGCCCGGGTGGGCCGCGGCGGCGGCCGGGTCCGCGCCGATCACAGATAGTCCTCCTCGGTCATCGGGTCGGGCTGGGGGCCCTGGGCCGGGGCGGCGGCGTCCGGCGGGCCGCCGTGGGTCCATGGGGTGCTCTCCGCGTCGGGCAGCTCGGGGCCGCCGCGCGGGGCGTGCTCGAACAGCGTCCAGCACACCCGGTCGCCCTTCTCGGGCACCGTGCCCGGCTCGGGCTGCTTGCCCCGGCCCATCCCGCCGGTCAGCCGCACCACCAGCGCGCGGCGCGGGCCATCAGTATCGCCCGGACTGTCCGTATTGTCCGGGTCGTTCGTGTCATCCGGACCCTCCGTGACATCGGCTCTGTCGCCCTCGTCGGACCCGTCAGCGCCGTCCATGTCCGCGAGTCCGGCGAACTCCCCGCTCTGCGCCCTGCCGTCGGCCGTGACCCGGTGCAGCTTGACCCGCTCGGCCAGGTGCGGACGGTCCTCGGTGCGGATCGTGACCAGCGGGCGCGGACGCGGCACCTTGGCGTCCGACCAGGCCATCTCCACATCGATCACCTCGCCCGCGAACGCCTCACCGGCCAGCCGCCGCCCCGCCATGACCAGCGGATCGTCCAGCGCCTCATGGGCGTCCAGCTGGGCCTGCGCGGTCTCGCGCGCGGCGAGCTTCTGCGCCGCCGTCACCGCGTCGTCCAGCTTGGGCTGCGGCGGTTCCCCGGCCCGGACCCGGTCCCGGTGGCCGGTGTAGGACCAGCGGTCCCGCTTCCAGCGGTCGGCCACCCGCGCGCCCTCCGGGAGGGCGCGCAGCAGATCCACCCCGCGCCACAGCGCGTCCCAGGTGGGCCGCAGCTGCGACTCGATCAGCCCGCGCAGCTCCGCCTCGGCGAGCCGCAGCCGCGCCGCGCCCCCGGCCACGCCCTGTGACGCCTCGGCGCGGGCCGCGTCGTAGCGGGACATCGCAGGGGCCAGCAGCTTGTTGTCGAAGGCGGGGTCGGTGGCCGGTCCGGCGGGCGGGCAGCTCAGCCGGCCGTCCTCGTCCCGCTCCGACTCCGCCCGCAGCGCCGCCTCCGCCCCCGGCACGCCCTCCGGGGGGTCGATCCAGGCGAGCAGCGAGCCCAGGTGCTGATCCTCGAGATTGCTCTGTCCGGTCGCCCAGTGACGGCTCAGCAGCTCGGTGAGCGACAGCAGCAGACAGGAGCCGGGCACCCGCGCCCGCTCCCCGTAGTGGGTCAGCCAGCGGCCCAGCAGCGGTACGCGCGCGGGCGCCGGGAAGGGCGTCTCCGGGTCCTGCTCGACGGTCCGCCGGAACCGCATCGACCGGCCCAGCAGCCGGACGAACGCCACGCCCGCGGCGCTGGGCACCAGCAGCTGCGGCGCGTCCTCACAGAGCTCGACCTGGACCGGCACCTTCTTACCGGTCTCCGGATCGGTCTCCTTGCGCTCCTCCAGCTCGACCTCGTCCCCGTACGAGTCCAGATACGGCTGGATCTCCTCCGCGAGCTCGGCGAGGAACGCGAACCGCAGGTCGCGGTCGCGCGGCTGGGCCACGATCAGCAGCCGTGGCGCGTCCCGGTCGGTGCCCACCAGCGCGCCGAGCGGCGCCCCCGCCTCACCCGCGGTGGTGAGCGGGACGAACGCCAGCGGACGCTCCGAGAGATGGCGGTGGCGCACGGTGGTCAGGGGCTGGGCCCGCCCCTCCCGGACCGCCTCCATCCGGGCCAGGGTGGTGATCAGCGACATGCCACCGCCTCGGGGCGGGACGCGAGCGCCTCGGCGCGCAGGGCCGCCGCGCGGCGCAGGGCGTCCACGGCGGGGTCACCGGTGGGCGCCTCGTCGGCGGGGCCGTGCATGGCGGCGGTAAGGACGGCGTCCACGGTGGTGAGCCCGCCCAGCTCGCCCCGGACGCCACGGCCCAGCGCCTCGACCTGTCCTGCCGCGCGGGACCGCGTCCGGCAGTGGGCGGCCAGCTCACAGGTGGACAGGCACTCCGGCGCGTACGCCGCGTCGACCGTGTCCACGGCGGCCGTGAGCTCCTCGACCGGCCGGGTCGGGATCTGGCCGTCGTCGGTGAGCCGGAGGTCGAAGGTGGTGCCCTCGGGGAGGGCGGCGGCGATCTCCTCGATCCGGGTCAGCCGGTCCAGCTGCCGCCGGGTGACCGCCAGCTGCTTGCGCACATCGACCAGTTCGGCGGTCGGCAGGTTGGAGAAGTCCTTGGGGCAGACGAGCAGCGCCTGATGCCGCACCCGGGCCCGTACGGGAGCGCGGTCCGCCCTGCTCGCCACCTCCGCCACCTCCGCCGCCTCCGCCGCGTCGCCGCCCTCCTCGGGCTCGCCGATCATCGACGCCACCCGCTCCAGCGCCAGCGTGTAGACCGCCGACTGCCGGGCGGCCGCGCCCACCTTGGCCGGGTCGGCGGAGCCGTCCACCATGGGGAAGGACTTGATCTCGATGACCGTCCACGACCCGTCGGGGTGGACCACGACCGCGTCCGGCTCCAGGAAGGCGGGCGAGCCCGCGACGTCCAGGCTCACCATCGGATGGTCCAGCAGCGCCCAGCCCCCCGCCTCCGTGGCCTCCCGCAGCGCGAGCGCCGTACGGGCGGTGCGGCCCTGCGGTCCGGGCGCGGTCAGATCGGGGGTCGCGACGGCGCCGGGGCCGGGCGGCTCCGAGCCGTCGCGCAGTCGCTCGTGCAGCAGCCGCACCAGATCCGCGCCGCCGTCGGCCTTGACCCGGGCCTCGAAGGAGTTGCCGCGCTGATGCGCGAACTGCGACTGCCCGAAGTTCGCGGGAGCCCCCAGGGCCTGCGCCAGCGCGCCCTTGTCGACCCCGGCCCCGTCCAGCAGCGCGCGGCGGCGGCAGCCCGGGTTGGCGGCCAGCGCCGCCAGCGCTCGGGCGTCCATCGGACGGGGAGCGGTGGCCGGGCCGCGCAGCTCAGCGAGCCGCTGCCGGAGCCCCGTCGCCTGCCGTGGAGGCCGCGCCGCCCGTGGCCGTGGCGCCCCGGCCGCCGGTACCGGCACCGGCTCCCCGGCCGCCGTCGTCCGCGGCACCGTCGGTGCGTTGCCTGTCCGCGCCCCTGCCCTGCTGTCGGGGGATCCGTTCCCGTTCACGCGCCGAAGTCTCGCACTTGTCACCGACATTCGCGGGCACACCCGCGTTTCGGGAGACGACGGGGGCCTCCTGGGCCGGGCGCAGACGGGTGCGCAGGGCGTCCGCGAGCCGCAGCGCCGGGCCCGCCAGCAGCGCCCCGAGCCCCATGGTGGCGACGCCGGCGGCCGCGTCCAGGAAGTAGTGGTTGGCGGTGCCCATCACCACGAGCGTGATCGCCAGGGGATAGCCGACCGCGCCGACCTTGGCCCACACCGAGCGTCCGTGCCGCCACAGGGAGACGCCGCACCACAGCGCCCATCCCACATGGAGGCTGGGCATCGCCGCGTACTGGTTGGTCAGCCCGCCGAGCCCGCGCGGTGCGCTGGCGTCGCCGCCCCACCAGCCGTACGAGCCGTACTGCGCCATGGTGTCCACGAAGCCGTGGCTCGCGTCCAGGAGCCGTGGCGGGCACGTGGGCAGCAGTGTGAAGCCGATGAGCCCGATGACCGTGGAGACCAGCAGCCAGGTGCGCAGAAAGCGGTAGTCCGACGCCTTACGGCGCTTCCAAAGCCACATCAGGATGGCCGGGGTGAGGACGTAGTGCAGCGAGGCGTAGGCGAAGTCCGCCGGTATGCCTATGAACGCGTTGGCCGTGAAGAGGTCGTTCAGCGGCGACTCGAAGTCGATGTTCAGACGCTGTTCGAAATGGAGGATCGCCAGACCGTGATCGACGGCGGTGGACACATCGCCGCGAGCCAGGAGCCGACCGGCCGAGTACGCGGCGTACACCACCGCTATGAGCGGCAGTTCGGTCCACCAACGGGGCCGACTGCCCTGTGCTGCTCCGGCACGGGGCACGGTAAAGGGCATTCGGACGCTCTCCAAAGTTCAGCCGGCCAGAAAAAGGCGCGCGGTCAACCGTACGGTGTAGGCGAAGCGACCTACGCACCGCCCCCATCCGCGAGCGCGCCCACTGTCGGGACCCCCTGGCGGACTCGCGCGCAGCCAGGAAGACGCCAGGAGTGACCCGGAGGTTGCCTGCCGATCACGTGCGCGATGATGGAGGGATGGTGATCGGCCATGTGCCGGTCCCGTGATGTGCACGAAACCGCAGGCAGCGACGTGTAACGGCGCACGGCGGCGCGGCGGTGCGGATCCGGTGAAAGAAGGCACTACCCCATGGCCCCACGCATCCTCCTGGCCCGGCACGGACAGACGCGGTGGTCGCTGACCGGGAAGCACACCGGCCGTACGGACATCCCGCTGCTGGACGAGGGGCGGCGCGGCGCCGAACTGCTCGGCGAGCGGCTGCACCACGGCCCCTGGGCGGGCCTCCCGGACGTCGAGGTGCGCACCAGCCCGCTGGCGCGGGCGAAGGAGACCTGCGCACTGGCGGGCTTCGGCGACCGGGCGCGGGAGTGGGACGCGCTCCTGGAGTGGGACTACGGCGCGTACGAGGGGATGACCCCCGACGAGATCAAGGCCGTCCGGCCGGGCTGGCTCATCTGGCGCGACGGGGTGGCCGAGGGCGAGTCGATCGACGCGATCGCGGCGCGGGCCGACGAGGTCGTGGAGTGGGCGCGCTCGGCCGACCGCGATGTGCTGGTCTTCGCGCACGGCCACATCCTGCGGACGCTGGGTGCCCGTTGGCTCGGCCATGACGCCTCCTTCGCCGCCTGTATCCGGCTCGATCCCACGTCCCTGTCGGTGCTCGGCTGGGCGTACGGCGAGCCCGCCATCGAGCGCTGGAACGACACCGGTCATCTCGACTGAACCGGCCGTTGAACCGGCCATCCCGATCGAGGGGGCGAACCGGCGTCAGACCGGGCTGGTGAGGCCGGCCGGTTCGGGACGCGCGGTGGCCTCGGGACGGGTGGCCGGCTCGGGGCGGGCGGTGGCCTCGGGACGGGTGGCGGCCGTCTCATAGCGGGCGAGGAAGTCCGCGACCGCCGCATCGCGACCGTAAGGACGAAGTATCCGGGCCGTGTCGTCGAGCATCCGGCGGATCCGCGACGACTTCACCTGGTCCAGCAGGCCGAGCGCCCGGCCGGCCGAGGCGGCGGCCGCGTCCGGCGCGCCGCCCGCCACCAGATCGCTCGCCAGCTCCGTGGTGAACAGCGCGATATTGCGGGTGAAGTGGGGGTTCTGGAGGGCGACCGCGCGCCGCGCGTGCTCCACGGCGCGCTTCCAGTCGCCGAGCGCCGACCAGCACTGCGCCTCCAGCCCCTCCAGTTCGGCCTCCCCGAAGAAGCTCATCCACTCGGGGTCGGCGTCGCAGGGCCCGCGCTCGAACAGCGTCCGGGCGCGCAGCAGCGCCCGCTCACAGCCGCCCCGGTCGGTCAGCCAGGCGAGCCCCCCGGCCTCGCGCAGCGCGAGCAGGGACAGCAGCCGTGGCGAGGCGAGCCGCTCGGCCACCCGCTGGGCCGCCTGCGCCGCCCTTACTGCCTCGCGGGGGTGTCCGGCGTCGCGGGCGAGGAAGGCGGTGTTGCAGAACGCGTGCGCCTCCAGGGCGGCGTCGCCGGAGACCCGCGCGGTGGCCAGGGCCTCGGCGTAGTGGGACCGGGCGTCGGACAGCCGCCCGGAGTCATGGGCCAGCCAGCCCACCGAGATGGCCAGTTCGCCCGCGCCCGCGAAGAGCCGCTCGGCGATCGAGCGGCTGTAGCCGCCCGCGTCGAGCAGGGCGTAGGCGGCGCTCAGCGGTTTGGCGGTGTGTGCGTAGAGGGGGTCGGCGCCGTGCCGGTCGTCCAGCACCCGGATCCGCCGTACGGCCTCCTCCACGGCGGCGGCCTCGGCCTCGCCCACCCGCCGCCCCGCTCGCCGGGGCGGCGTCCCGGCCCGGGGCGCGGCGGCCACGGCGGCGGCCGCCGCCCCACCGGCCATGAACGAGCGGCGCAGCAGTTCGCTCTCCTCGAAGACGTCGACGGACCCCTTGCCCTGGGGCTCGCAGAGCCCGGGGCGCGGGCCGGGAAAGGGGACGGACACGGGGACGGGAGGGCCCACGGGGCCGCGCGCCTGGTGGCCGCGCACCGACTCGCGGGAGGCGAAGCCGAGATCCGTAAGGGTGCGGCCGGGGAACATATGACGGAAGACCCGCTCGTACGCGTAGTTGGGGCAGCGGATCGCCCCCGACTCGACACGGCCGATATAACGGGCGTCGCAGGAGACCTGCTCGCCGATCTCACGGGCGGCGCGGCGTACGGACGCCGCGAACTCGGAGGGCGAGAGCTGGCCGCGCAGTCGGCGGAACGCGGTGTTCGGCCGGGGCGGCGGGGGCTCTGGAAGCGGCGTCATCTGAGCCTCTCCCTTGGTGATGCCAGGTGGGCGGGGGAGAACCGTACCGGCTGCGCGATCCACGACACTCGGAGATTTCCGGCAAATGTGACGTCTCGCCCACGATCTGCCATGAACTGCCATCCTTTACGGCGGCATTCAGCCGTAGCCGTTGACACCGCCGCGCGTTGAACCAGGTGCTACCCGATGAAGAGGGAGGCCGGAGTGGATACCAGCCGCTCACGGACGACTGCCCAGCACCCCCAGCACCCCCAGCGCCAGGACTGCGATCTCGTCACCGTGCCCGCCCGCCAGGGGCTGGAGGCGGTGGACATCCTGCGTCGTGCGTGCGACGGCCTTGGTCCCGTCCTGCATGACAACGCCTGCGACACCCTCGGCTTCCTGGTCCCGCCCGGCACGGCGGACGGCTGGGACCTGCCGGGCTCGGCGTGCACCCAGACATCCGGGCGCGGGATCCGGATAAATATCGGCTCCGGCACCGGCACCCCCGCCGAGGCCGGAGACACCCGAACCGGAGACTCCGCATTCGGGGATCCCGCATACGGGAACAGCGAATCCGGAGACGGTGAATCCGGAGACACCGCATCCGGAGACAGTGAACCCGGAGACGGCGAATCCGGCGCGGCCGGGAACGAGGCCCCGCCGGGCATCGGCACCGGCTGGCTGGTGCCGCCCGACGCGGCGTACACGGTCGCCACTGACCCCGCCGAGCTCCGGGCGGCGCTCGGTGAGGCGGCCCGCACGATCGAGGCCGTCGACCGCTGCCAGTGAGTCCCGGGGGCTGTCAGTGGTCGGCCCCATACTGGGACACATGGCGAAAGGCACGAACAAGCGAGCCGCGCGCGGGCGCGGAGCGGCGCGGGGACGCAGCCCCGAGCCGGTCACCGCATCCGTCGACGGGGGGCTCGCCGAGCTCGTGCCGGACCGGGACCGGCCGAGCGGCTGGACGCTGCTGCTCGACGGCAAGCCGCAGTCGCATGTGGACCTCGACGACCCGGCCCATCTCGACTTCGAGTACCAGCGCAGATTCGGCCATGTCGCCGATCTCGCCGCCCCTCCCGGCCGCCCGCTGCACGCGGTCCATCTGGGCGGCGGCGCCTTCACTCTCGCCCGCTATATAGCGGCCACCCGCCCCCGCTCCACCCAGCAGATCATCGAGATCGACGCCCCGCTCGTCCAGTTCGTCCGGCGTGAGCTGCCGCTGGACCCCGGTGACCGGATACGGGTGCGCGGCGCCGACGCCAGGGCCGGGCTCGCCAAGGTGCCCGACGGCTGGGCGGATCTGATCATCGCGGATGTCTTCAGCGGGGCCCGTACGCCCTCCCATCTCACCAGCGCGGAGTTCCTCGCCGAGGTGCGCCGCGCCCTGCGCCCCGACGGGTGCTACGCCGCGAATCTCGCCGACGGCCCGCCGCTGGCCCATCTGAAGGCCCAGATCGCCACCGCCCGCGCCGCGTTCGCCGAGGTGTGTCTGACCGCCGACCCCGCCCTCCTGCGCGGCCGCCGCTTCGGCAACGCCGTGCTGCTGGCCGCCGACCGCGAGCTGCCGCTGGCCGAGCTCACCCGCCGTGCCGCGGGCGATCCGCACCCCGCCCGGGTCGAACACGGGCGTGCGCTGGCGGACTTCACCGGTGGTGCGGCCCCGGTCACCGACGCGACCGCCGCCCCCTCCCCGGCCCCGCCGCCCGCCGTCTTCGCCTGACGTGCGGCTCCGCCGCGTGGCCGCGCCCGGCCACGATGGCGCCGCAGACGATCGACGGCAGCTCAGGCCACTTCCACCGAAGCGCTTACGGGGCGTCCGCCGCGTGGCCGGGGGCTTCGCCCCCAGCCTTACGGGGCGTCCGCCGCGTGGCCGGGGGCTTCGCCCCCAGGCCCCGGGCTCGGGGGCGGAGCCCCGGACTCCCCCTGGCGCGCCGGGACGGCGGGGTCCCTCCCCGCTCCTTGCTGCGGCATCGCTATGCGGCATCGCTATGCGGCTTCGCTATGCGGCTTCGCCCCCAGGCCCCAGGCCCCAGGCCCCAGGCCCCGGGGCGGAGCCCCAGTTGTGGGAAGGGGCGGGGAGGGGAGCAGCCCGCCGCAGGCGGCACGATCCGTCGGACGCCTCCTGGTGCTCGTCCTAGTGCTCGTCGATCTAGTGCTCGTCGATGCGGACCTGGGGCGGGCCGTCGTGCCAGGTGCAGAAGATGGTGGTGGTGTCGGCCCCGGAGACGAAGTCCACCCGGATCCACTCGCTCTGCTTCCACACCTGCATCTGCCATCCGCCGTCCGGGGTCGCCGAGACCAGATCCGCCGATGCCGCCCGGATGTCGAAGACCGCCCGGCCGCCCTTGGCCGGATAGCTGCGCACCTCCCCGCTCTCCTCCGGCCGCGCCGACTCCCGCCGGGACGGCGTCTGTGTCGGTTTCCGGGTGCGCCCGGCCGAACCGGACTCCTTGGCCTTGTCCCCGCCGGACCCCGCGGCCGTCCCGGGAGGCGAGGGCGAGGACGGCGAGGACGGTGAAGTGGCCGAGGGCGAGGGCGGTTTGGGGCGATGCGTGGAGGAGGACCAGGCCCCCTTCGCCGACCCCGAGCCGTCCGTGATCGGCAGCGCGCGCGGCGGGTCGTAGGCCGTACCGGTCAGCACCGTCCGCACGCCGTACCACGACAGCGTGACCGCGGCGCCGGTCGCCAGCACCCAGGCCAGACATTGGACCAGACCTCTTTGCATCTTCCTCATCTTGCCTCACCCGAATGGCGTACGGTGCCGCTCATGGCAAGTGTGCTTGTGGTCGAGGACGACCAGTTCGTGCGCTCAGCCCTCATACGGCAGTTGTCCGAGGCGTCCCATACCGTGCGCAGCGTCGGCACCGCCCTGGAGGCGTTGCGCGAGGTGGCACAGATCGGATTCGACGTCGTCATCCTGGACCTCGGCCTGCCCGATCTGGACGGGGCGGAGGCGCTCAAGATGTTGCGCGGCATCACCGATGTGCCGGTCATCGTGGCCACCGCCCGTGACGACGAGGGTGAGATCGTCCGGCTGCTCAACGACGGCGCCGACGACTACCTGGTCAAACCGTTCTCCGTGGCCCATCTCTCCGCCCGGATGACCGCCGTGCTGCGCCGTGCGCGCGGGGGCGGGCCGGGTGAGCCGGGCGGCGCGGCGGCGCCCCCCGCGGTGCTCCGGGTCGGCGGACTGGCCGTCGATCCGCTGCGCCGTCAGGCCAAGTTGGACGGGATGGCGCTCGATCTGACCCGACGGGAATTCGATCTGCTGGCCTATCTCGCCGGGCGGCCCGGCGTCGTGGTGCCGCGCCGGGAACTCCTCGCCGAGGTCTGGCGGCAGGCGTACGGGGACGACCAGACCATCGACGTCCATCTGTCCTGGCTGCGCCGCAAGCTGGGCGAGACGGCCGCCCGGCCGCGCTATCTCCATACGCTGCGCGGGGTCGGGGTCAAGCTGGAGCCCCCGACGGAGCACACGTGAGATGGGCCCTGGTCAAGGTCTGTCTGGCGGTCACGGCGATGGTCGTGGTCGCCTTCGCCGTACCGCTCGGACTCGTCGTCAAGGAGCTGGCCCGGGACCGGGCGTTCGCCGACGCCGAGCGGCAGGCCGCCACCATCGGCCCGGCGCTCGCCATCACCACCGAGCGGGCGCGGCTGCAGCGCGCGGTCGCCAGCACCCAGGCGGGCGGGGACGGCCGGATGGCGGTGCATGTCCCCGATGAGCCGGGGAAGCGGGGAAGCGGCTACGACCTGGGCAAGAGCCGTGCGCCCAGGGGCGAGCTGGCCACCGCGCGGCGGCTCGGCCGCGCCTCGGTGTCCGGCGCCCCCGGGGGGTACGCGCTGCTCCAGCCGACCGCGCTGAGCAGCGGTCAGGTCGCGGTCGTGGAGGTGTATGTCCCGCGTGGCGTGGTCACCAGCGGGGTGACCACGTCGTGGCTGGTGCTCGCGGGCGTCGGCCTCGCGCTGATCGTCGGCGCGGTGGCCATCGCCGACCGGCTCGGCACCCGGCTGGTGCGCCCCGCCGGGCGGCTCGCCGGGGCCGCCCACGACCTGGGCCGGGGCGAGCTCGGGGTGCGCGTCCCGGAGGACGGCCCGGCCGAACTCCGGGCGGCAGCCGCCGCGTTCAACTCCATGGCCGACCAGGTGGTCCAGCTCCTGGCCGGCGAGCGCGAGCTGGCCGCCGACCTCTCCCACCGGCTCCGTACCCCGCTCACCGTGCTGCGCCTCAACGCCGCCTCGCTGGGCGAGGGTCCGGCGGCCGACCAGACCCGCGCCGCCGTCGCCCAGCTGGAGGGCGAGGTCGACCAGATCATCCGCACCGCGCGCCAGCAGAAGACCCACACCCCCTCCGGCTGTGACGCCTCCGAGGTGATCCGGGACCGGATGGAGTTCTGGTCCGCGCTCGCCGAGGACGAGGACCGTACGGTGCGGCTGGCCGGGGTCGACCGCACCGTAAGGGTGCCGGTCGCCCGCCCCGAACTGGGCGCCGCGCTGGACGCCCTGCTCGGCAATGTCTTCCGGCACACGCCCGAGGGCACGGCGCTCGCGGTCGACGTCCACAACGGCGAGGACAGCGTGATCATCCTGGTCTCGGACGCGGGCCCCGGCATCGCCGACCCGGACGCGGCGCTCCGCCGGGGCCACGGCGACGGCGGCCCCGGCTCGACCGGCCTCGGCCTGGACATCGTGCGCCGGGTCGCGGAGTCCACGGGCGGCGATCTGCGGATCGGGCGGTCGGTGCTGGGCGGCACCGAGGTACGGCTGTGGCTCTCGCTGAACGGCGCCGGCTCCGCCGACCCGGGGCAGCGGCGACGCGGCCGTAAGAAGAGGACCCGGGGGCGCGGCAGGGCCAAGGAGCCCGCGGAGCATTAATCGCCGCCGATGGGTTCCTTAAGGCAGCCATAAGATCCGTGGCCGGTGCACGGATCCTGCCGTTTGTCCGACTTCCCCTCGCTAGCGTGTCGCCCGCACCATCACCCCCCACATCCGTACAGCGAAGGCAGGCACCTGATGAGCAGCACGCACCGTCGCAAGGCCAGCCGGACCACCAAGGTGATCGGCGCGACCGCCGCCGCCGTCGTGGCCGGTGGCACGGCGTTCGCGCTCAGCGGGGCGGCGAACGCGGGAACCGTCTCCGAGAAGACCTCCGCCTCCGAGAAGCCCGCCGCGGCGGCGGGCGGCTTCGCCCCGTACATCGACACCTCGCTCTACCCCGCCTACGACATGGTGGGCACCGCGGACAAGACCGGCGTCAAGGAGTTCAACCTCGCCTTCATCACCTCCGGTGGCGGCTGTACCCCCAAGTGGGGCGGCGTCACCGAGGTCGGTGACAACGAGGTGGCCAAGCAGACCGAAGCGCTGCGCGCGAAGGGCGGCGACGTCCGGGTCTCCTTCGGCGGCGCCTCCGGCTCCGAGCTGGGCCTGGCCTGCACCTCGGCGGACGAGCTCGCCGCGGCCTACGGCAAGGTCGTGGACGCCCTCAAGCTCACCAAGGTCGACTTCGACATCGAGGGCAGCGCGCTCCCGAACAAGGAGGCCAACACCCGCCGCGCCCAGGCGATAGCCAAGCTGCAGCAGCAGCACTCGGACCTGGACGTCTCCTTCACCCTGCCGGTGCTGCCGACCGGCCTCACCCAGGACGGTGTCGACCTCGTCGCCGACGCCAAGAAGAACGGTGTGAAGGTCTCCGCCGTCAACATCATGGCGATGGACTACGGCGCGTCCTTCGATGACGACATGGGTCAGTACGCGATCGACGCCGCCACCGCGACCCAGGGCCAGATCAAGGAAGCGCTCGGGCTGAACGACGACGAGGCGTGGAAGACCGTCGCGGTCACCCCGATGATCGGCGTCAACGACGTCAAGAACGAGATATTCAAGGTCGACGACGCCTCCCAGGTGGCGGAGTTCGCCAAGTCCAAGGGCCTGGCCTGGCTGTCGATGTGGTCCGCGACCCGCGACAAGCAGTGCCCCAGCCCGCAGGACACCGCGTCGCCGACCTGCAGCTCGATCGACCAGGAAGAGCTCGCGTTCACCAAGGCGTTCGGCGCCGTCAACGGCTGACGACGACGTAGCCGGATAAGCCCCGTATTCACCACCCCCCACGGAAACCCCCCTCTCCGCGCGGCCCGGAAGGTCTCCCCCGCCCACGGCGGCCCCCCGCGTCCGTCGGGCGGGGGGGGCGGGGGC